>NZ_CDXDOS010000090.1:0-9301 GCF_978021245.1 Frankia sp. CoBUL1 | reverse complement strand
TCACGGCGTTGGCCCTGGTGGCCCTGGTGGCCCTGGTCGCCGTCGTCGATGTCGACTCCGAAGTCCCGGGCGAGACCGGCGAGGCCGTCCGCGTAGCCCTGCCCCACCGCCCGGATCTTCCACGCGGGGCCGCGCCGGTAGATCTCCACCAGCGTGACCACGGTCTCGCGGGACAACAGCGGCGGTGCGAAGCGGGCGATGAGGGCATCATGATCATTATGGATGGTGACGGCGAGAGCTGGCAGCTGTCCGAAGGGCGTCGTACCGTCCTCGGGGCTGGCGGCGATCACGACACGTTCGGCGCCCAGGCGCAGCCGGCCCGGATCGACGGTCACCGCGCCGCCCGAGAGTGCCACGCCCGGCGCCCTGGGCTGGTTGTAGAACACGAAGTCGCTGTCCGCGGCGACCTTGCCGTTCGCGCCGGTGACGAGCGCACAGACGTCGAAGGGACCGGCGAGCCGGACCGAGACGGGGCCGGCAGGCAACGGCCCGTTCGCGCCAGGCACCAGGTCCCTCATCCGTTTCCACCCCTGTAGCCGTGGTCGTCCGCCATCGAGCGTTCGTCCGATGGTGCCATCCCGGACGTTTCGCGGTGTGCCCGCGTTCCGTCACCCCCGACCAATCCGTGGGGTTAGGTAGCTTTCGCGAGGTTCTGTGGCTCTCATGCTATTCGGTGGCTGTTGTGGCTGGTTTCATTGCCTTGTCGGTCTGTCCGGCCGCACCGTCACCTCGGTTGCCGTGATCATATGATCAATGGTCTGGCCTGCGGATTTTCCGGTGGGCTCACGCCGCTCATCGCGATCGAGGAGAGCCGGCGACCATTGGTGGGGGGCCACTGAGGGATGATCGAGGCACCGTTCCGCGGTGCCCGGAGCAGGGTGGACCGCCGTTGAATGACGTCATGGGCTACGCCCTGCTCAGCCTGGGCACGGGCGCGCTCTACGCCCTCGTGGCCTCGGGTGTGGTGGTCATCGCCCGCGGGGCCGGCGTGCTCAACCTGGCCCAGGGCGCGCTGCTGGCCTGGGCGGCCTATGCCTTCCATGGGCTGCACGCCGGGTGGGGGCTGCCGCTCGGCCTCGCGGCGCCGCTGGCCGTGCTGTCGACGACCGTCATCGGGGTCGTGTTCCACCTGCTGGTGATGCGGCCACTGCGCGAGGCGACCTCGCTGCTGCGGCTGATGGCGACGCTCGGCCTGCTGATCATCTTGCAGTCGTTGCTGACGCTGATGTTCGCCGGTGCCGTGCGTACCTCCCCGACGGTGCTGCCGACCGGCAGGATAACGCTGTTCGACGAGCCCGTCGGCGTGTCCGTGTTCGTCCGGCTGGCCGTGGTCGCCGTGCTGGTCGCGGGGCTCTGGGCGGTGTTCCGGTTCACCACGGTGGGCCTCGCCGCGACGGTGGCGGCGGAGAACCTCCGGGCCGCCGCGACCTTCGGCTGGTCGGCGGACACCGTCGCCGCCGCGGCCTGGGGCGCAGGCAGCGCGCTGGCCGGTCTCGGCGGGGTCCTGCTCGCGCCGCTGCAGAACCCGTTGTCCTCGGCGAACCTGCTCCTGCTCATCGTCCCGGCGCTGGCGGTCGCGCTGGTCGCGCGGTTCCGCTCCTTCCCGATGGTGCTGGCGGGCGGGCTCGCCCTCGGGGTCGTCGAGGTGGAGACCCAGTTCCAGCTGGTCGCCGAGCACCCCTGGTGGCGCGGGGTCGACCGGGCTGTGCCGCTGGCGGTCATCGTCTTCTACCTCGCGATCCGCGGGCAGGGAATACCCGAACGCGGCCACCTCGCCGAACGTCAGCCTGCCCTCGGTAGCGGCCGGGTGCATCCGCGCGCCCTCGCGGTCACCGTGGCGGCCACCCTGGCGGCGATCTGGTGGCTGCTGCCGGTTGACTGGGTCGACGCGATCGACGCGAACGCCCTGTGGGCGCTGGTCATCCTGTCCGTCGTCGTGCTCGTCGGGTTCACCGGGCAGTTGTCCCTGGCGCAGCTCGCCTTTTCCGGCATCGCGGCGTTGATCGCCGGACGGCTCGTCGCGACCCGCGGCTGGCCCTTGGAGGCGGCCATGCTCGTCGGGGTCGCCGGCACGGCCGCGGTCGGACTGTTGTTCGCCCTGCCGGCGCTGCGGACCCGGGGCCTGCAGCTCGCGGTGGTGACCCTGGGCCTGGGCACCGCCGTCGACGCTCTGCTGTTCCAGCGCGGCTACCACTCCCCGGCACCGAGGAGCGCGGACTCCATCGGGTCGCTGTTCGGCGATCTGGCTTCCCCGGAGGGCACGGTCGTCGGCCGTCAGACATTCCTCGGCATCGAGTTGGACAAGGTTGCCAACCCCCGCGGGTTCGCGACCGTCTCCGTCCTCGCCTTCGTCCTCGTCGCGCTGGCCGTCGCCAACCTGCGGCGCGGGCGCGCGGGCCGGCGGCTGATCGCGGTGCGGACCAACGAGCGGGCCGCCGCCGCGCTCGGCATCAGCGTGGTCGGCGCGAAGCTCTACGCCTTCGCGCTGTCGGCGGCCATCGCCGGATTCGGCGGGGTGCTCTATGCGTTCTACGTCTACGGGGAGCGCGGGAACATCGACTATGGCGGTGGCGCCTTCGCGCCGTTCTCGTCGATCATGCTTATCGCCTACGCGGTGCTCGGCGGGGTCGGCTGGGTCAGCGGGGCGTTCGCCGGGACGACGATGGCCGCCGGGGCGCTCGCGACCCGGCTCGGCGGCTGGGTCGGCGACCTGCTCGCCCGGCTCGGCGTGCTGCTGCGGGTCGTCGTGGCGGCCCTCGCCGGGCTGCTCGGCCTCGCCGCCGGTGCCTCGCTCGTCAGCGCGCCGCGCCCGCGCCGCCGGCTCGGCGCCGCCGCCCGGTACGCCCCCTGGGCCGTTGCCGCCGTCGCAGCCCTGGTCGCAGCGGTCTTCGGCGGCTGGGTGCGGGACTGGCTGGCCGAGCTCGACCGCTACGTGCCGCTGATCGGCGGGATCGTCCTCGTCGTCGTGCTGTCCCGGTCGGGTGGGGGCATGGCGCCGGAGAACGCCCGCACCGCCAGGCTGCTCCACGACCGGGTCCCCGCGGCGGCCGCCCGCCGCCGCTGCGATGCCGCCCGCCTGGCCCGCCTGCTCGGTGCGCCGCCCGCCGTGCCGGCCGCATCCGTCGCCGTGCCTGCCGCGCCCGCCGTCCTGTCGGTCTGGGGTCTGACGGTCCGGTTCGGCGCGGTCACCGCGGTGCGCTCGGTCGACCTGCGGGTGGAACCCGGTCAGATTGTCGGGATGATCGGCCCGAACGGCGCGGGCAAGACGACGGTCATCGACGCGATCACCGGTTACACCCCGTCCTCGGTCACGTCGGTCACGTCGATGACGTTGGGCGGCGTCCGGCTGGACCGTCTGCCGGCGCACCGGCGGGCCCGCGCCGGCATCAGCCGGTCGTTCCAGAACCTGGAGCTGTTCGACGATCTGACGGTCATCGAGAACATCCAGGCGGCCAGCGACCGCCGGGACACCCGCGCCTATCTCACCGACCTGCTGTTCCCCCGGGGACGTCCGCTTGAGCCGGCCGCGGTCGCCGCGGTCGACGCCTTCGGGCTGCGCGACGATCTCCTGCGCACCGTGGCGGAGCTTCCCTACGGTCGTCGTCGGCTGCTGGCCATCGCCCGGGCCGTCGCGGCGCGCCCCGCCGTGCTGCTGCTCGACGAGCCGTGCGCCGGGCTGGACGAATCGGAGAGCGCGGAGGTCGCGGGCCTGCTGCGTCGGCTCGCCGACGACTGGGGGCTGGGCATCCTGCTCAACGAACACGACATGGACGTGGTTATGGGGGTCTGCGACCGGGTGGTCGTGCTGGACGCCGGGGAGCGCATCGCCGAGGGGACGCCGGAGCGGGTGCGCGACGACCCCCGGGTGCGGGTCGCCTGCCTGGGGGAGGCGGCGGTCCCGGCCCGGCCGGCCGTCTCCTGGACTCGGCCGGCCGGGCCGGGACCCGGCCGGCCGGCCCGTCCGCGGGCGGGACCGGGGATCGCGTCGCCGATAGGACGGACCCGGCCCGGTTCGCGGACCCGGCCCGGTTCGCGGCCGGCCCCGCGGTGCTGGCGGCGCGGGGCCTGTCCGCCGGCTACGGCAACGGCCCGGTGGTCCGCGACCTCAACCTGGAGGTTCACGCCGGCGAGGTCGTGACCCTGCTCGGCCCGAACGGTGCCGGCAAGACGACGACACTGCTGGCGCTGGCCGGCGCGATCCCGTCGGCGGGAGGCGAGGTCCTGCTCGCCGGGGCCGTGACGACCGCCGCGCTGCACGAACGGTGCCGACGTGGCCTGAGCCTGGTTCCCGAGGAACGCTCGGTCATCATGGACCTCACCGTCCGGGAAAATCTCCGGGTCGGTCGATGCGACCCGGACCTCGCCCTCGCGGTCTTCCCCGAGCTTGCCGAGCACCTCGATCGGCGGGCGGGGCTGCTCTCCGGGGGGCAGCAGCAGATGGTGACCCTCGCGCGCGCCTTGGCGCGCCGGCCCACGGTTCTGCTCGCCGACGAGCTCTCGCTGGGCCTCGCGCCGCGCGTCGTGGACCGTCTGCTGGCGGCGGCGCGCGCCGCCGCGGACGATGGGCTCGCCGTGATCCTCGTCGAGCAGCACGTCCGCAGCGCCCTGTCGATCGCCGATCGGGTGCACGTCCTGCGGCACGGGGCCCTCGCCTGGTCGGGCACTGCCGCCCAGGCCCGTGCCGACCGGGAGATCCTGCTCGGCGCCTATCTGTCACCCGGACGGCCGGCGGACTCCGGCGATGGTGCCCCAGCCGGCGATGGCGCCCTCAGCGGCCCGCGTGCCTGACCCGGGTCAGCGCGTGCCTCAGAGTCAGGAGGCGGCCCGGCGCAGGATGTCCAGGCCGGAGTAGGTCTCCGGGCCGAGTGGCACGAAGCTCTTCGACGCGCTGTCCCAGCGGGCTCCCCGCAGCGTGGTGTTGAAGATCCGTTCCGCCCCGGGGATCGGCGTCGTCGCCGTGAGGTTCAGCCGCGGGACGATGCCGCCCAGGTCCAGGTCGGTGGTCCGGTTGAGCTGGTCGAGCAGGGTGCGGGCGGTGAGCGGGCCGGACACCTTGTTGCCCACCTTCTCGGCGATCTGCACGGACAGCGACGCGCCGGTGGTGGTCGTCGTGGTGCGTAGCGCGGGGGCCGCGTCCGCGTCCCCGCCGGCCTGCTCGGCGTCCAGTTCGGAGATCATCCGGGCGACCTCGGGGAACTGGCCGGCCTGGCCCAGCTCGGGGAACGCGGTCGCGACCACGAGGTTGTCCGCGGCCGGACCGAGCGTCGACAGGTACTTCGGCGAGAGGGTTCCGGCCGCGTGGCAGGTCCGGACCCGCTGGCCGGCCTGGGAGATCACCGCGTAGGCGGCCTGGTCGAACACGACGAGCACGGCTCCGTCGGCACCGGACCGGGTGAGCTGGGAGATCGCCGGGGTGAAGTCGCTCGTCGTGATCGGAATACGGATCTTCGGATTGATCGGACGGTTCACCGCCTTCGCGCCGCCCTCGGCCATGATGATGAGCCGGTCGCTGGCGCTGAGGTCGTAGCCGACCAGCCCGAGGCGGGTGGCTCCCGCCTTGGCGAGCAACGACGGGCAGACCGCGGGGTAGAGGGTCAGCGGGCTGATGACGTAGCTGATCGGAGAGCTGAGCTCGGATCCGTCGGCCGAGATCCCGGCCGAACCGATGGACGGGATCCCCGCGTTCTCCAGGATAGGCATGATCCCGCCCGAGCCGCTGACCTCGCCGACGACCGCGAGCACGTGCTGATCCACCGCCTGCTGGGCGCACTTCCTGGCCATGGCGGCGTCGTTCTTCTCGTTGCAGTGCACGAGCTCGACCCGGTGGCCGGCGATCCCACCCCGGGCGTTGACCCCGCGCACGGCGGCCCGGGCGGCGGCCACCATCTCCGGGTAGTTCGTTCCGGACGTGCCCACCGGGGCAATGATCATCAGTTTGACCGTTGATCCGGCCGAGGACGTGCCGGTGGCTTCGCCGTCCGAGTCGCCACCGCACGCGGCGAGCGTTCCCGCCAGCACAGCGCCCAGAACCGCCGCGGCGAGCCACCGGAGCCCGTACCGTCGTCCCACCGTGCCGCCTCCTCGTCGAGCGTGCCTCGTCCGCGTTCCGTGTTCCGGTCCCCTGCCAGGCCCCGCTGTCCCCTGCCAGGCCCCGCCACGGTAGACCTGCCTGCTCAGGACGGATACGCCCGGGTTGGCTGGGACCCGCGGGGGCCTCGGCGTGGGATCGTGCCCCGGCGTCAGAGCACCTCAGAGCACCTCAGAGCACCTGGGACCAGGCGTAGGTGAACCCCATGATCTGGTCGGCGAGGGTGTCCAGGCGGGCCGCGACGGTCCGGTCGAGCACTCGCCCGTGCGGGTCGAAGAGCGGCACCGCAGTGTTCAGGGTGACGCCCAGCGGGGTCGGCCAGCCGCGCAGGGCGTGCACCGTCGAGCGCAGGGCCGTCAGTGCCGTCCCGGCCGCCTGCGTGCCCCGGGCGCCGACGATCAGTGCGACCGCCCGGCCGTCCAGGTAGGGCCGGGGCGCGCCGCGCAGGTCCTCCAGATAGTCCAGGGCGTTCTTGACCTGGCCCGATATCCCGCCGTGGTAACCGGGAGTCGCGATCACGAGGCCGTCGGCCCGTTCGACGGCGGCGAGGAGGCGCAGCGCGGCGGCGGGACGTTCCTGGCGTTCCGGCGCGTACATCGGCAGGTCCAGGTCCGCCGCACCGAGCAGCACCGTCTCCGCGCCGGCCTGCCCCATCATCGCCAGCACCGTCGCCAGGGCCTGGTGGGTGGTGGAGTTCGCCCGGCTGCTGCCACCGATGCCGACGATTAACGGGCGGCGGCGACGGGCCCGCACCGGACCGGGACCGTCCGGCGGCATGTCGGGCGAACGGTGCGCCGAGACCCGGCTGGGCAGCCCGGAGACGGGATCCGTACCGACCGTCTGGCTGCCCGTCTGGCTGCGCCCGCTCCTCGGCTCGCCGTTGCTGGCACCCGGTTGGAACATGCCGAATGTGTCTCCCACTACCCCTCCTCGTCCCGGATCCGGCGTCCCGGATCCGGCGTCCCGGATCCGGCGATGGACCGCCACCCGCGTGCCGTCGCGTCTGTCCTATCGCGGATGTCCTAGCCGATGTCCTATCGGACGGGCTGACCACACCGATCGAGGGGGTTGCGGGTCTGGCGCAGCGCGGCCGGCAGCGCGCGAGCGCCCGGCCCCAGCTCGGCGATCCGGTCGTGCGGATTCGAGATGCGGCAGCTTCGCAGCGACAGGCAGCCGCAGCCGATACACAAGTCGAGTTTGTCACGCAGAGCGACCAGGGCCGCGATCTCGTCGTCCAGCCGGCCGCGCCACCGCCGCGAGATCGCGGACCAGTCCGCCTTGGTCGGCGTGCGCGACTCGGGCAGCGTCGACAGGGTCTCCCGCACCTCGTCGAGACTGAGCCCGACCGCGGTGGCGGCGCGGATGAACGCCAGCCGCCGCAGGACATGGCGCTCGTACCGGCGCTGCCCACCCGAGGTCCGGGTGGCGGTGAGCAGGCCCTGCTGTTCGTAGAAGCGCAGCGCCGACGCGGCGAAGCCACTTCGCTGCGAGAGCTCACCCACGGTCATCAGATCGGTAGGAAGCATGCCCGCAGACTATGGTGTTGAAGTTGAACTCAACATGAGGTTCCCGGAACCCGGCGGCGCCGCAACGGGCTGGCCGTCATGCCCGGTCACGCCCCGTTATGCTTCGCCACGCCTCGTTACGTCTCGCCGCCCCTCGCCGCCCCGCGTCGCCCCTCGTCACGCTCCGGCTCCGTGGTAACGGGGATCACCCCCGGCCGTCCCGGCAGCGCGTTTGCCGCGGTCGCCGCCCATGGCAGGCTTCGTCGCGATGGACGACATCACGCATCGGCGGTTCAACCCGCTCACCGGCCGTTGGGTTCTGGTCTCGCCGGGGCGGACGCGGCGACCGTGGCACGGCGGTCAGGAACCACCGCCGGTGCCGGCCGCAGTCGCCCATGATCCTCTATGTGACCTCTGCCCGGGCAACCTCCGGGCCGGCGGTGAACGCAACCCCTCCTACTCCGGTACCTACGTGTTCACCAACGACTTCCCGGCGCTGCGTCCCGACCCGGTCCGGCCCGCCGGCCCGCCTGTCGCCCCGCCCGCCGACCCGGCTCCGGTGTGGCCGGCGGGTCCCGGATCGGGCCTGCTGCGCAGCGAACCGGCCCGG
The DNA here is from genome assembly GCF_978021245.1 of Frankia sp. CoBUL1. Taxonomy (NCBI): domain Bacteria; kingdom Bacillati; phylum Actinomycetota; class Actinomycetes; order Frankiales; family Frankiaceae; genus Frankia; species Frankia sp. CoBUL1. The sequence continues at coordinate 1,098 of NZ_CDXDOS010000090.1, read as the reverse complement.
GGGACGTGCCGGGTCGTGTGCTTCGGCCCTCGTCATGATCGCGGGCTCGTCGACATGACTCCGGCCGAGGTCCGGGCGGTCGTGGACACCTGGGCGGCGCAGGAGGAGGAACTCTCCCGCACCTGGCGCTGGGTGCAGGTCTTCGAGAACCGCGGCACCGCGATGGGCGCGTCGAACCCGCATCCCCACGGTCAGATCTGGGCCTGCGACGCGTTGCCCGACGAGCCGGCCGCCGAGGATGCGCGGCAGCGGGAGCACTTCGCCCGGTCTGGCAGCTCCCTGCTGATGGACTACGCCGAGATCGAGACGGCGGCGGGGGAGCGGGTGATCCTGGCGGAGGAGCACTGGCTCGTCGTCGTGCCGTTCTGGGCGCTGTGGCCGTTCGAGACCCTGCTCCTGCCCCGGCATCCGGTCGACCGCCTCGCCGCGCTCTCCGACGACCAGCGGGACGGGCTGTCCCGCCTGCTCGGCCGCCTCCTCACCGGCTATGACGCCCTGTTCGACCATCCCTTCCCGTTCTCGATGGGCTGGCACGGAGCGCCCGGGCCGCATCCCGCGACCGGACCCCGGCCGGGACCGGGGCTGGAGCCGGTGCCGGGGCCGGGGCCGGGGCCGGACCTTGATCCCGGCCGGGGACCCGGCGATCCGCCCGCGGCGTTCTGGCAGCTGCACGCCCACTTCTATCCGCCGTTGCTGCGCTCCCCGACCATTCGCAAGCATCAGGTCGGCTACGAAATGCTCGCCGACGTGCAGCGTGACCTCACTCCGGAGGCCGCCGCGGACCGGCTACGCGCCGTCATGGCTCCCGTCGCGGCGGACCGGGCCTGAGCCGAGCCCGCGCGGCCGTGGTCATCCCGCGTGCCGCAGGGCCCACGACTCCCCGACACTGGCGTCATGAGAGCCGCCGAGTATCCGGCCGCCGAGTATGCGGCCACTGAGCGTGCGGCCACTGAGCGTGCGGCCACTGAGCGTGCGGTGCGCGCGTTCGTCGAGACGTAAGTGTTCGGTGATGTCGTGGGAGGGCTCGCCGAATGCCCGGCCGGCGTTGCCGGTCGGGTGCTGTCGGTGAGGCGAGTTAAGGCGCGGGTCCGTCGTGAT
>NZ_CDXDOS010000089.1:0-12488 GCF_978021245.1 Frankia sp. CoBUL1 | reverse complement strand
CGACGCCTACTGGGCGTATCACCTCGACCGGGAACGCGCCCGCAACCACGACAGCAAGTACTCACCCAGCTACACACTCGCCGCTTGATCTCACCTGGGGAGAACTGCACCCAACTCGGCTGAACCCCTCATAAGGGAGCATGAAACCATTCGTGTTACTTTCCGTGCCATGCCGGACCCTGCTCGCCGGACCGCTCAAGGAGAGGCGGGAAGTGACCGCACCGCACCCGCAGAACGACGCCGCCGACCACGCGCGGGTGCTTCCGCCCCGGCTCGACCCGCGGGGATCGGGGTCCGGCCGGTCGGGATCCGGGTCGGCACGCGGCGGACGGTCGGCTAGGCGTCGCGGGTTGCGGGTCTTCCTGGCCTGCGTGTCCTGCCTCGTGTTCGTGGCCACGGTGGGGGGCTGGGCCGCGTACTTCTATGTCGACGGCAAGGTCAACCGGGTCGACCTCGGCCTCGGTTCGGGCGGCGACTCCGGCGGGGTGGGGACCGCGAACTACCTGCTGGTCGGAACCGACAGCCGCGCCGGTACCAACGGTAAGTACGGAGACGCGCCGGGCCAGCGCTCCGACACGACGATCCTCGCGCACCTGACGAAGGATGGGACCACCACCATGGTCTCCTTCCCCCGCGACATGTATGTGCTGATCCCCGAGTACACCGATGGGGCCGGCAAACGTCACAAGGCCTGGCACGACAAGTTCAACGCCGCGATCTCCGTAGGCGGCCCGTCGCTGTTGGTGCAGACGGTGCAGAGCCTGACCGGCCTGCAGGTCGACCGCTACATCTCGATGGACCTGGAGGGTTTCAAGGAGATCACCGATGCCATCGGCGGTGTCCAGGTCTGCATCAAGCCGTCGGACGCGAAACCGAGCCGCTACCAGGACGACCGCGGGCGGTGGCGGATGAGCACGAACACCAACGACCCGATGAGCGGATTCGTCGGTGGGCCCGGGACGATCCAGCTCGGCGGCGACCAGGCCCTGGCCTTCGTTCGCCAACGCCACGGCCTGCCGGACGGCGACTTCGACCGCATCCGCCGGCAGCAGCAGTTCATCGGCTCGATGTTCCACAAGATCATGGCAGACGACACCCTGACGAACCCGATCAAGGCCCAGAAGCTGGTATCGGCGGCAGCGAGCGCGCTCACCCTCGACAACCACACCAGCATCGCCGACCTGCGCAGCCTCGGCACCCGAGTCCGCGGGCTGGCCACCGGGGGCCTCCAGATGCAGACCGTGCCCGTCCACGCGCCGACCCGTGCCGAGGGGGCGATCGACGACAACGGCAACATCCGCCTGCACGGAGTCCCCTCCTCCGTGCAGTTCTACCGGCCGGACGACCTGCAGCGCATCGTCGCGCCGATGGGTGGCAAGGCCGAGGGCGCGAGTTCTACCATCGACGCCGGGAGCGGGGGGACCGGTCCGGCGCTCGCTCCCGGCGCCGCCGCCGCGCCCTCCCAGGTCCGGGCCGCCGTCTACAACGGCTCGTCGCGGGCCGGACTCGCCTCCAAGGTCACCGAGCAGCTGACTGCCAAGGGCTTCCACGCCCGCAACGCCGGCAACGCCTCGGTCCTCACCCACGAGACCTCCCGGGTGGTCTACGCCCCCGGGCAGGAGGCCGAGGCGAACACCGTCGCCGCGGCGGTGCCCGGCTCGGTCCTGCTCGCCGATGCGAGCATCACCGGTGTCCAGCTCGTCCTCGGCTCCGGCTTCACCGCGGTGGTGACGCCGAGCGTGACGGCCGGTAGGGCCGCGCCTGCGCCCGCACCGGCGGCGGCCGGACCCGCCGCCGGACCGGCGCCGCCGGGAGCGCCCTCGCCGGGCCCGCCCACCTGCACCTACTGATCCTCCTGGTCCCACCGGGCCCGGTCCCAATCCGCGCCAACCGGTGGGCAGCGCGGAGCTGGCGGCCCACGGGAGCGCTGTCCGCCCGCGCGGCTTGCACTACTCTTCCGGGGTGCGCACGTCTTCGGGGGTGTGCACGGATGGCCGCCTCCCCTGGTCGCCGGTCGGGGGACGGCCGGCTCGTTCCCCCAGCTCCACCCCGCACAGCCAAGGCCGCGCCTCCGGCCGATGTCCCTCCCGGAGAGGAACTCACGTGCAGATCACGGATTCAGTCGCCGTGGTGACCGGCGGGGCTTCCGGCCTCGGCCTTGCCACCGCCACCCGGCTCATCGACGCTGGTGCCAGCGTGGTCCTCCTCGACCTCCCGTCCTCGAACGGCGCGGCGGTCGCGGAGAAGTTCGGCAGTTCGGTGCGATTCAGCCCCGGCGACGTCACCTCCGAGCAGGACGTGACGGCAGCCCTGGACGTAGCGGCCGAGCTGGGCCCGCTGCGCATCGCCGTCAACTGCGCCGGCATCAGCAACGCCGCCAAGACGCTGAGCAAGGAAGGGCCGTTCCCACTGGCCATCTTCGAGCGGGTCGTCAAGGTCAACCTGATCGGCTCGTTCAACGTCATCCGACTCGCGGCCGAGCGGATCAGCAGGACCGAGGAGATCGACGGTGAGCGTGGCGTCATCATCAACACCGCGTCCGTGGCGGCGTTCGAGGGCCAGATCGGGCAGGCCGCCTACTCGGCGTCCAAGGGCGGCATCGTCGGCATGACGCTGCCGATCGCCCGCGACCTCGCCGGTCTGAAGATCCGCGTGGTGACCATCGCCCCCGGCCTGTTCGACACCCCGCTGCTCGCCTCGCTGCCGGAGCCGGCTCGCGTCTCTCTCGGCCAGCAGGTCCCGCACCCCTCGCGCCTGGGCTCCCCCGACGAGTACGGCCTGCTCGCGACCCAGATCATCGCGAACCCCATGCTCAACGGCGAGACCATCCGCCTCGACGGTGCCATCCGGATGGCACCCCGCTGAACGGGTTCACAGCGCCGCGAGCTGCTCGGCGAGGCGCGCGATCGAGGTCTCGGCGGCCGGGTCCGCCACCGGGTCAGCGCGTCCATGCTGGCTGGTGAGGACCCCTGGAAGCAGGCTCCGGCGGGTTCGGTCCGGACCGCTCGCGGGTAGACAGACACCCATGCGGCCCGGCCAAGGCGAGATCCCCGGGCGGATCTCCCGGGGGTGCTGAGGTGCTGAGGGTGCTGCGCTGGTTCGCCCCAATCGCCCCGATGCTCATACTCGCCCTGGTGGTCGGACTGCAACTGAGCAACCAGAAATGGAACGTGATCGGACTCGCGATTCTGAGCCCCATGCTCGCGGCCACGTTCGCCGGACCCCGGCTGACCGCAGGCTACGGGGTGGCGGCGGTCCTGGCGGGCATCCGGCTGGGTCTGCACGATGACCTGTTCGGCCGGAGCGGCGGTGGCCCGACGGCCCAGGTGGTCCGGCTGGTCGGGGTCACGGCCGGCGGAGTGATGGCCGTCCTGGTCAGCCGGTACAACATCCGACGCGAGACGAAGCTGCAGAACGTCACTCGGGTGGCCGAGGTGGCGCAGCAGACGATCCTCAGTCCCGTCCCGTCCCGTCCCGTCCCGTCGTCGTCCGGCGGGCTGCGGTTCGCCGTCCGCTACGAGAGTGCCACCGTGGAGGCCATGATCGGTGGGGATCTGTACGAGGTCGTCGACAGCCCGTGGGGAACCCGCCTGCTCATTGGTGACGTACGGGGCAAGGGGCTCGACGCCGTGCGGATCGCGAGCCGGGTGCTCAGCTGCTTCCGGCTGATGAGTCGACGCACGGGCGACCTGCGCGATCTGCTGGCGAACCTCGACGCGGAGGTCGCCGATGCCAGCGGCCTGGACGACTTCGTCACCGCGGTCGTCGGGCAGGTCGACGGCAGCCGTCTGACGCTGGCGAACGCGGGACATCCCGATCCCGTTCTCGTTCGTGCCGGGCAGGCGGATCTGCTCACTGTCTCGTCCAGGCTGCCACCGCTCGGGCTGATCACGGACGGGAGCAACGTGACGGACGCCGTGCTGCGGGCGGGGGATCGCCTGCTGTTCTACACCGACGGCATCACCGAGGCACGCGCCCTCACGACCGGCGCCTTCTTCCCCCTGCTGCCCGCGGCCGAGGCCGCGTTCGCCCACACGTCACTCGACGAGGCGCTGACCGATCTCGCCGACCGGGTCCGGGACTGGACGCGATCGACGCTGAACGACGATGTGGCGCTCCTCGCGGTCGAGGTTCCCAGACCGACCCGGCACGCCGGCCCAACCCGACGATCGGATGATCACTGGGAGCTGTCGGCGACCCCCCTGGCCAGCCGGTCCGCCCGCTCGATCCGTTCGTCGATCTCGTCACGGAAGGCCACCAGCCGGCTGATTTTCTCGTCGATCTCGACGCGGAGCCTCCGGTATGCCGACGTGCCCTCGGTCAGCAGCCGGATGCGGTCCGCGTCGTCGGACGCCGCATGATACTCCTGCCGGACCTGGGCGAGACGATCCTCGTAGGCGAGGATCGTGCGGATCTCGTCCAGGTTGAAGCCGAGCAGCGTCTGCAGCTCGCGGATGCGCCGCACCCGGACGAGGTCGGAATCCGCGTACAGCCGGTTCCCGCCCAGGGTGCGCCCGGACGGGGTGAGCAGCCCCACCTCCTGGTAATACCGCAGGGCCCGCACCGAGACGCCCAGTTCCTGCGCGGCCTGACCGATCCCGCGCAGGCCACGAGCCGCATCCTTGACCGCGCTCTTGGCTGCACTCTTGACCGGGCTCTTGGCCGCGTCGCCGTCCCGCACCAGGCAATTGTTCCGCACGGCGCCATCGGCCCGCACGGCGCCATCGGCCCGCACGGCGCCATCGGCCCGCACGGCGCCATCGGCCCGCACGGCGCCATCGGCGGCTCTGATCATCGACGTCAGGGCCTTTCTCACGCTCGGCCCAGCCCGCGTCCTATCGCTCGGCGGCCAGGGGGCTGCTCGGAAGAGCGCTCCCGGCACCGTCCTCCATCGCCGCGATGTCGCCCGCGCCGGCCAGCCCCTCGGCCGTCTCTTCAAGCAGCGGACGGCGCACGTGCGGCCGCTGCTTCCCGCGCAGCCAGGAGAAGCCCGCGGCGACCAGGCAGGCGACGGCAGCGAAGGCGAAGGCGAGGCGCAGACCGTCACCGAACGGCCCGGAGATGAGGTTCGGGAAGAAGGTGTGCCCGGTGAGGAAGTCGGCCTTCGCCGGGTCGAGCTGCGACAGGGTGTCCGGGCCGAGCAGTCGCTCGGTGGGGTTGTACCCGAGGAACGCGGCGAACAGGCTGCCGATCGGCGGCAGGTTCGCCAGCTCGTGCGCCTTCGCCGGGGAGACGCCCTGCCCGACAAGTCCGGAGTACATGGCGTCCGGAAGGCTGGCGGCCAGCCCGAGCGCGATGATGGTGAAGAAAACACCGATGGACAGCACGCTGGCCGAGTTCTGGAACGTGTTGAGCATGCCGGCACCGGCACCGCGCTGGTTGGGCGGCAGGGTGTTCATCACGCTGCTGGTGTTCGGCCCCGCGAACAGGCCCATGGACAGGCCCATGGACAGGCCCATCAGCAACAGGATCAGCGCGAACCACGGATAGTCGAAGTCGATGGGAATGGCGTCGAACAGCAGGAACACCACCGCCGTGATCACCAATCCCAGGGTGGCGAACGGACGCGCACCGTAGCGGTCCGCGAACCGGCCGGCCAGCGGCCCCGCCACCAGGAATCCGACGGTCACCGGAATCAGGTAGATGCCGGCCCACAGCGGGGTCTTCTCGAAGCTGTAGCCATGCAGCGGCAACCAGATCCCCTGCAGCCAGATGATCAACATGAACTGCAGACCACCACGGGCGAGCGCGCCGAGCAGAGCCGCGATGCTGCCCATGGTGAAGGTCCGGCTCCGGAACAGGTCCAGACGGAACATCGGGTCGGCGGAGCGCAGCTCGATGACGACGAAGCCGATCAGCACCGCGAGACCACCGAACAGGCAGCTCAGCACGAACGGCTTGGTCCAGCCCATCGTGTGAGCGCCATAGGGCTGCAGCCCGTAGACGATGCCGGTCAGGATCGCGATGAGGCCGACCGCGAACGTGATGTTGCCGGCCCAGTCGATCCGGGCCTGGGTGCGCGCCCCGTTGTCGCGCAGCTTCAGGTAGGCCCAGACCGTCCCGAAGATGCCGAACGGCACCGAGACGAGAAAGACCAGATGCCATTCGACCGGCGCCAGCAGACCGCCGATCAACAGCCCCAGAAATGATCCGACGATCGCCGCGACGCCGTTGACCCCCAGGGCGAGCCCGCGTTCGTCCTCCGGGAAGGCGTCAGTGATGATCGCGCTGGAGTTGGCGAAGAGGAAGGCACCGCCCACGCCCTGCAGCACCCGCATGATGATGATCCACCAGGCGGCTGCCGTGCCATGCATCCAGGTGACGGCGAGCAGGATCGAGAACAGCGTGAAGATCGCGAAGCCGAGGTTGTACATCCGCACCCGGCCGAACATGTCGCCGACCCGCCCCAGACTCACCACGAGCACCGAGGTGACCAGCAGGAATCCCATCAGGATCCAGAGGAAGTACGCGGTGTTCTCCGGTGCGAGCGGGTCTATCTCGATTCCCCGGAAGATGTCCGGAAGGGCGATGAGAAGAATCGAACTGTTGATCGTCACCATCAGGATGCCAATGGTCGCGTTCGACAGCGCGATCCACTTGTAGTTGTCCGGACCGGGCCGGGCCAGGACCTCGTCGGCCTCAAGCGACAGAGTGCCGGCGGCGGTGTCGGAAGGCGTCACCGCACGAAGGTAGCGCCTCCATCTAACGTCAGCGGTAGATGTGACATGGTTCATAGCGGTCGGAGGCCGATATACGCCGTTGTGGGCGTCGGCTTCGCGACCGGGGATTGCCAGCCTGCCGACCGGGCGCCCCCGTCTCCGGACCAGGTAGGGGTCCGGGGCACGAACGCCGACGAATGAGGAGACGACGATGCTGCTCGCCGAGGAACTTCTCCTGCTCGCGGGCCCGGCCCGTCTACTCGATGTGGTGGCACCCGAGCGCGCGTCCCGCGGGCACGCGAAGGAGCGGATCCGGACGGCGACCGACCTGACGCCGGTCGCCCCGATCGTCAAGAAGGTCATCGCGGAAGCGGAGGCAGCGGTCATAGCCGCGGCAACCAGCGTGAGCCTGGGCGTGGCGGCGTCGAGCTGACCGTGTCGCCGTTACCGTTACGAGCCGGTGGTAGGTGGTGTTCACCAGTCACCCGCTACGCAGCCGGTGGTCGAGCGCGGTGTGCCGCTGGCCGTGACCGGCGGCCCGCACCGCCTGGCCGATCGCCCGGCGGGATCCCACCAGCACGACCAGCTTCTTCGCCCGGGTGACGGCCGTGTAGAGCAGATTGCGTTGCAGCATCATCCAGGCGCTGGTGGTGAGCGGGATGACGACCGCGGGGTACTCACTGCCCTGGGAGCGGTGGATCGTCACCGCGTAGGCGTGGGTCAGCTCGTCGAGTTCCCCGAAGTCGTAGTCGATGTCCTCGTCCTCGTCGGTCCGGATGGTGAGCGTCTGGTTCTCCACATCCAGCGCGGTGACCACGCCGAGAGTGCCGTTGAAGACTCCACTCGCGCCCTTGTCGTAGTTGTTGCGCACCTGCGTAACCTTGTCGCCGACCCGGAACGTCCGGCTACCAAAGCGCCGCTCGGCCACGTTCGGGCGGGACGGCGTCAGGGCCTCCTGCAGCAGGGTGTTCAGCGCGCCGGCCCCCGCCGGGCCGCGGTGCATCGGGGTCAGCACCTGCACGTCCCGGCGCGGATCGAGCCCGAACTTCGCCGGAATCCGCCGGGCGACCACCTCCGCGGTGATTTTCGCCGCCTCCTCCACCTCCTCCGCGGCGAACAAGAAGAAGTCGGGCAATCCCCGGACCAGCGGATAGTCACCACGGTTGATGCGGTGCGCGTTGGTCACCACCCCGGACTCGGTCGCCGCTCGGAAGACCTGGGTGAGCCGGACATGCGGGATCGGCGTCCCCTCGGCGAGCAGGTCGCGTAGCACCTGGCCGGCACCGACCGACGGCAGCTGGTCGACGTCGCCGACCAGCAGCAGATGCGCGCCGGGCGGAACCGCCTTGGCAAGCTTGTTCGCCAGTAGCAGGTCGACCATCGACGCCTCGTCGACGACGATCAGGTCGGCGTCGAGCGGGCGGTCCCGGTCGAAGGCGGCGTCACCTCCCGGCCGCAGCTCCAGCAGCCGGTGCACCGTCAATGCCTCGTGCCCGGTCAGCTCGGTCAGCCGCTTCGCGGCCCGGCCGGTCGGCGCGGCGAGGATCACCTTCGCCTGCCGGGCCAACGCGAGCGTCACGATGGAGCGGACGGTGAAACTCTTGCCGCAGCCCGGTCCGCCCGTCAGCACGGCGACCCTGGACGTCAGGGCAAGCTGCACCGCATCGCGCTGGGCCGGCGCGAGCTCGACCCCGGTCCGCTCCCGCAGCCAGCCCAACGCCCGGTCCCAGTCCACCAAGGCGAAGGCGGCCAACCGGTCCGCGCCGGTATTCAGCAGGCGGCGCAACTGGCCAGCAACGGAGATCTCGGCCCGGTGGAACGGCACCAGGTAGATCGCGGCCGTCGGCGTCGCCGGATCCTCGCTTGGAACCTCCTCCCGGACGACCCCGTCCTCGGCAACCAGCTCCCCCAGGCACTCGATGACGTCACCGGTGTCGACCTGGAGAATCTGCACGGCGTCGCTGATGAGCCGGGGCTCGGGCAGAAAGCAGTGGCCACCGCCGTCGGTGGCCTCGGACAGCGTGAACAGCAGGCCAGCCTTGATCCGCTGCGGGCTGTCATGCGGAATCCCCACCGCCTTCGCGATGGTGTCCGCGGTGCGGAACCCGATGCCCCAGACGTCCGTGGCCAGCCGGTAGGGCTCATTGCGCACCACACCGATCGACGCGTCCCCGTACTGTTTGTAGATCCGCACCGCCAGCGAGGTGGACACACCCGCCCCCTGAAGAAAGACCATCACCTCCTTGATGGCCTTCTGTTCCTCCCACGCCTCGGCGATCGCCCTGGTACGCTTCGGGCCGAGCTTCGGCACCTCGATGAGTCGTTCCGGCTCCTTTTCGATGACGTCCAGCGCCGCGACCCCGAAATGCTCGACGATGCGTTCGGCCAGGCGCGGACCGATGCCCTTGATGAGGCCCGAGCCGAGATAGCGCTGCACGCCCTGGACGGTCGCCGGCAGCACGGTCGTGTAATCCTCGACCTGGAACTGGCGGCCGTACTGCGGATGCGAACCCCATCGCCCCCGCATCCGTAGCGACTCCCCCGGCTGCGCGCCGAGCAACGCCCCGACGACGGTCACCAGGTCACCGCCACGCCCGGTGTCAACCCGCGCGACCGTGTAGCCGGTCTCCTCGTTGGCATAGGTGATCCGTTCCAGCACCGCATCGAGGACCGCGCCGCGGAAGGGTTCGCGTCCGGTCATGGTAGCCGCCGGGACGCCGGGACGATGAGAATCACCGCTTCCTCGGGGTGGGACAAGACGATCTCCAGCTTCGGATGGGGTAGCAGGGTAACGGACCGAGCGGGGCAACGAGCAGAGCAGCCGGGCGGGCGGTGTCCGCCCCGGACCGTGTGCCCATCCTGCCCTTCGGTCGATCGCCACCGTTCCCCGGTGCGGTCCGAGGCGTCCCCTTCCGTGACCAGTACCGCGAAGTAGGTCCGCCGGCATCCCTTTCAGACACCCTCGCTAGCTCAAGGGGCGCCGCTGTTCCTCTTCAAGTGCCCGACACAGCCGGGTGACCACGGCGTCCACGCCGGCGGAGGTGCGGAATACGACAACGGCTGTCCCGGCTTCAGCAGGTGTTTCGAGATGCTCGAGCGCCACCTCCATCGCACGGTTGAACTCCTCGCCGGGGGAGGTGGTCTCGCCTCGGAGCCAGCGTCGGAGCACATGGTTGTGGGCGGTGACGATGGCCGCGGACACCAGCTCGGCACGCAGGGCGCCGTCGGGCGCGTTGCCCATCCAGTCACGCAGGAACCTGGCGAACAGGCGCTGATACTGCCGGATGCCGGCCACCTCGCGGGCGCGCAGTGCAGGGACGGTGCTGGTCAGGCGGTAGCGGGCGCGGGCGAGCCCGCCCTCGGCGAGGTAGTGCTGCAGCACTATGCGGGCAGCCTCCGCGAGAGCGAGCCCGCGGGTCTCTGGAGCGGCGGTCGCAAGCCGGGCTTCGATGTGGCCGAGCAGCACGTCGTGCTCGGGAAAGATCACGTCCTCCTTGGACCGGTAGATCCGGAAGAACGTCGTCCGACCGACGCCCGCGCGTTGCGCGATGTCGTCGACCGTCGTGCCCTCGAAGCCATGCTCCTCGAAGAGCTCGAACGCCGCCGCGACGAGCCTGTCCTTGGCCAAGCGGGCCGGCTGCTGCTCCACAGCACCGAAATTACTTGGTGGTACGTAGTTCCACAACTATGATACTGCGTACCAACACCGTGGAGGAGGAGCCAGGTGAACGCCATCAACAAGGTCGGTATCGTCGGCTGTGGCCTGATGGGTGCCGGGATCGCCGAGGTCTGCGCCCGTGCCGGTAAGGACGTGGTCGTCGTGGAGATGACCACGCCCGCCGTGACCGCTGGACGGCAACGCCTGGAGACATCACTGTCCCGCGCGGAGAGCCGCGGCAAGGTGGCCAGCGCCACGGAAGTACTCGAACGCATCCAGGTCGTCGAGGACATCGAGGCCCTGGCCGACCGCGGCCTCGTGGTGGAGGCGATCGTCGAGGACGAGACCGCCAAGTCCACGCTGTTCAAGCGACTCGACGACGTCGTCAAGGACCCGGACGCGGTGCTGGCCTCCAACACCTCCTCCATTCCGATCATGAAGCTCGCCGTGGCCACCGAACGGCCCACCCATGTCCTGGGTATCCACTTCTTCAACCCGGTCCCGGTGCTGTCCCTGGTCGAACTGGTGCCGAGCCTGCTGACCGACCCGGAGACGACCGAGCGGGCGCGGGCGTTCGTGCAGGACGATCTGGGCAAGCACGCCATCGACTGCCAGGACCGGGCGGGCTTCGTGGTCAACGCCCTGCTGATCCCGTTCGTGCTCTCGGCGATCCGGATGCTGGAGTCCGGGTTCGCCACGGCCGAGGACATCGACCAGGGACTGGTCCGTGGTGCCGCCCACCCGCAAGGACCGCTGGCGCTGGCTGACCTGATCGGGCTGGACACCACCAAGGCAGTGGCCGAGTCGCTGTACGAGGAGTTCAAGGAACCCCTCTATGCGCCGCCGCCGCTGCTGGCCCGCATGGTCGACGCCGGCCTGCTGGGTCGCAAGACCGGCCGCGGCTTCTACACCTACTGAGCGCCCTACACCTACTGAGCGCCCTAGTAACTCTTCTGCACCTACTGAGCGCCCTGGCAAGCGACCTAGTGAGCGAGGAACCCATGACCGCCACCGACTTCGACCTGTACCGACTCAGCGACGAGCACCTCGAGTTGCGCGACGCCGTGCGCACCCTGGCCTACGACAAGATCGCGCCGTACGCCGCCGACGTCGACGCCCACAGCCGGTTCCCGCAGGAGGCCTACGACGCGCTGGTGGCCTCCGACTTCCACGCGCCCCACGTCCCTGTCGAATACGACGGCGTCGGCGCCGACGCGCTCGCCACCTGCATCGTCATCGAGGAGGTCGCCCGCGTCTGCGCGTCCTCCTCGCTGATCCCCGCCGTGAACAAGCTCGGCAGCCTCCCGCTCATCCTCGGCGGCACCGACGACCTGAAACAGCGATACCTCCCACCGCTGGCCCGCGGCGAGGCCGCCTTCTCCTACGGCCTCTCCGAACGTGAGGCCGGCTCCGACACCGCTGCGATGAAGACCCGCGCCGCCCGCGACGGCGACCACTGGGTGCTCTCCGGGCAGAAGTCCTGGATCACCAACGCGGGGATCTCCGAGTACTACACCGTGCTCGCCGTCACCGACCCCGACGGCCGACGCGGCGCCAACATCAGCGCTTTCATCGTGGAGAGCTCCGACCCGGGCTTCTCCGTCGGCAGCCCGGAGAAGAAGCTGGGCATCAAGGGCTCTCCGACCCGCGAGCTGCTCTTCGACGACTGCCGCATTCCCGAGGATCGTCTCATCGGCGAGCTCGGTCACGGCCTCCGGCTGGCGCTGCGTACTCTCGACCACACTCGGGTGACCATCGGTGCACAAGCCATCGGCATCGCCCAGGGCGCACTCGACCTCGCCCTGAACTACGTCAAGGAGCGCAAGCAGTTCGGCAAGCGCATCGCGGACTTCCAGGGGATCCAGTTCATGCTTGCCGACATGGCCATGGCGCTGGAGGCCGCGCGCCAGATGGTGTATGTCGCCGCCGCCAAGTCCGAGCGGGGGGACGCCGACCTCACGTTCTTCGGCGCCGCCGCCAAGTGTCTGGCGTCGGACACCGCCATGCAGGTGACCACCGACGCCGTACAGCTACTCGGCGGCTACGGCTACACCCAGGACTTCCCCGCCGAACGGCTCATGCGGGACGCCAAGATCACCCAGATCTACGAAGGTACCAACCAGATCCAGCGCATCGTCATGGCCCGCCAGCTCCTCGCCGGCTAACTCCGC
>NZ_CDXDOS010000088.1:0-12550 GCF_978021245.1 Frankia sp. CoBUL1 | reverse complement strand
TAGGCTGGCTTGGGCGGGGCTGGGAGAGGTAGATCGTGACGATGATGCTGACGGCCGGGCGGGGTCTGGCCGATGATGGTCGGGTGGACGAGTCCGAGCCGGTGGTGGGGCGGCCTGACCCGGAGGTCGAGCCGAAGGCGAAGCGGCGGACGTTCACGGCGGAGTACAAGGCGCGGATCCTCGCGGAGTACGACGCGGCCGAGCATGGTGAGAAGGATGCGATCCTGCGTCGGGAGCGGTTGTACTCGGCGCATCTCGTGGAATGGCGGCGGGCGAGGGTAGGGTCGCGGCGTTGTCGAGGAAACGTGGCCGGCCGGCGGCGGACCCGCGGGACAGGGAGATCGAGCGCAAACATTCAGCCCGGGCGGCGTGGGTGCCGTTTGATGGCATGACGTGATGCCGGTCGGGGCGGGTGTGTCTCCGGTCGGTGGGTGTTGTCGGGTGGGGGTTGTGTTTCAGGCCGGGGCGGCGGGCGGCCAGTCGGGGATCCAGGCCCGGCCGGTGACGACCTCGCGCAAGGTCGTCATGACGTCGCGGCCGTGTTTGGCGGCGGTGCGCAGGTAGCCGAGGATGGTGTAGCGGTCCTGGGTGACCGTGTTGCTGGTCAGCCGCCCGGAGATGTTCTGCTGCAGCTTCGCGGGGCGTAGTTCGCGTTCGGCGTCGTTCGAGGTCGCCGGGATGGCCGGGTCGGTGAGGAACCGCAGCACGTCGGCCTGCCGGGTGCTGAGGAACTCCACGAGCAAGCGGGCGGGGCGCTCGCCGGGGTGGGTGCCGTGCGAGGTCGTGGCGAACATCCCGACCTTCACGCCGTCGCGGAACAGGGCAAGCAGGTCCTCGACGCTGGCCGGCGCCGGTCGTGCCGGGGGTGTGCAGTAGCGGCAGTGCGCCGGGTCGTGGCGCGCGGCGAGGTCGGCGGCGTGGCGGGTGAGGTTCGTGTGGTGGATCAGGCCGCGCAGCGCGTCGGCGATCTGCCCAGGCCAGTGCTGGTCGGGGTAGGTCTCGGCGGCGGCGGTCAGGTCCCTGATCAGGTGCTGGGCGCAGAACTGGTGGACCAGGCCGGGGAACTCCACGTCGTCGGGGTCGTGCGCGCCGTCGTCGCCGGTCCCGTCGGTGAGCGGGTCGCCGACGGCGGGGTTGAAGAAGTCGTGGTCGTAGAGGTGGTAGCGGTCGTGGACGACGGTCGCGCCGGCGGCGGCGAGTTCGCCGAGCACCGAGGTCTGGAACGTCCGCAGGTCGCGGTCGCCGAGCAGGAAGTGGGTGTACAGCTCGGTGCAGGCGACCAGCAGGTGGCGCTTGGCGTCCTTGCGGCCGGCCATGGCAGCCGCGGGCCGACCCTGATCGGGGTCTCGTCCATCACGACGACCGCGCACAGGGTGATCAGCGCCCGGCTCCGCTGGTGCGCCGCCGTGAGCGCGGCCGCGACCGTGTTCAGCAGGCCGTGCACGAACCCGGTCGACGGCGCCGCGCCGGTCAGCGAGGTCAGCAGGTCCACGCACCGTCCGACCGGCAGGTGGTGCACGACCATCAGATAGACGCACCAGGCCCGCAGGTTCGGCCCGTAGCCGATCGGCCCGCGGTGCGCGCCGTCCGGGCGGGTGGCCTGGTGGACCTTCCCGCAGGCGCATGCCAGCGCGTGCTGGTCGTACTGGGTCACCCGGGCCGTGAGCAGCGGGATCTCGACCTGCGGGTAGGAGTCCACGACGCCGAGGTCCCGGGCCGTGCCCCCTCCCAGGGCCGTGGCCAGGTCGTTCCCGCACCCACACCGGCCCTCCGGGAACCGGTCGACCTGCTCGTCGGGGTCCTCGACCCGGGCCAGGTGCGTACCCGGCGCGCCGGGCTGCCCCCCACGCCGACGCTGCTGCCCACCGCCGGTACGGGTCTTCCTCGGGGCCGGCGCAGGCCTCCCGGGCTGGTCGTCCTTCGACGACGGGAACGAGGAGTTGCCGCTGTTCCGCGACATCAGGTGCTCCAGCCGGTCGAGCCGGGCCGCGAGGTCCTCGTTGACCGCGGCGAGCTTCTCGTTCACCACGACCAGCCGCTCGGTGTCCGCGATCCGCCGCTCGTTCTCGGCCCGCAACGCCGTGTTCTCCTCCGCCAGCCAGGCGACCAGCACCCAGACCAGCCACGGCACGGCCGCCGACGCGGCGGGCGTTGGCCTGTCGTGGGAAGGGCCGTCCGGTGTGGGCACACCACGGATCTAACGGGTCGCAACCCCACGCCATGCAGCGACAGGGCCATCACTCACCCAATCCGCCTGGCCACCCGTCAACCCCGGCAGACCGTCACCGACAGCCACAACAAGCCCCATGATCGTCACGCCGCGCGAACCGGCTGAAGGTTTACGTCGGGTGCTTCGTCAGGCTTCCGGCGCCATATGTGCAAGCAGGGGGGACATCGGCGGTGCTCGTACCGGCACGCTGCGGTCTTGCCGCTCAACGCCCGCGGTATGCGTCGGCGCGGTGCTCTACGGCGGTCACGAGAACGATGCGGTTCTCCTCGTCGATCTCATAGAGCACCCGGTACATGCCTCGCCGCGCCGACCAGGTTCCAGCGTAGGGCGGGTAGAGGAGACGCTTACCGAGCCTGTGCGGGTTCTCCAGGAGCGTCGTGGTGATGAACTCGTGTACGGCCGTGGCGACCTTTTCCGGTATACGTCCAGCAAGCGCGCGGGCCGCCGGACCGGTGATCTCCAGACGGTACGGCCCGGCAGCGCCCGTCATGACGAGCGTCTCCTGGCACCCGGCGCGGCGCGCTTGGCCATGAGCGCCGCCAGGTCCTCGGCGTCAAGCACGTCGCCGGCCTCGACAGCGGCGCGGGACTCGGCCAACTGCCGCATGGTCTCGCGGTTCGACAGCACCTCGACGGTCTCCTCCAGCGCCGCGAGGTCGTCGGGCGAGACGAGGATCGCCACGGCATGACCATGGCGTGTGATCTCTACCCGGTCATGGGTTCGCTCGACGTCGTCGAGCAGCTCTGAGAGGCGGTTCCGAGCATCCGTGAAGGGCAGCGTCGTCACGATCTCAGTCTACGCTCAAGTGGCGTGAAGTTAAGGCAGAACTCGCGGCTCGAATCGGCCACAGAGACAGTCGGCCCGGAGGCCATGCGCACTGGCCAGGGCGCACTGGGTGGCAACTCGGCCGTCATCCGCGCAGATCCCGAGCCCGCCGCGTGGGGCCGAGCCGCGGCGGGCACCCGGGCCATACCGACGACGAAGACTGCCGAGCCGTCCTACAAGTGCGTGTGTATCCCAGGGATGGTACAGATCGTCCTCGCGCATGCTCGCGCCCTGCTGACCGGCACACCCGAGGGTCGTATCGCCTATCTGAACGCCGACCTGCGGGAACCGGGGAAGATCCTGGCTTCGGCCGAGGTACGCGACACGCTCGACCTGAGCCGCCCCATCGCGCTTTCCCTGATCGCGATCATGCATTTTCATCCCGATTCCGAGGATCCCTACGGCCTTGTCCGTCGCTACCTCGACGCCCTGCCCTCGGGTAGCTGTCTGGCGTTCACTCATTGCACGGCCGATGCCGCGCCGGGGGAGGCCGGACGGCTTGTCGAGGTCTACCGGCAGCGGGGGATTCCCCTCACGATGCGTACCCGCGCCGAAGTCGAACGTTTTTTCGACGGTCTGGAGCTCGTCGAGCCGGGAGTGCAGATCGTCCATCGCTGGCGGGCCGAGGTGACCCCGGACGGCCCGACCGATGCCCAGGTCAACTGGTACGGCGGTGTCGCCCGGATGCCCTGACCACTGACCCGCGCGAGCGTTCACGAGGTCGGGTCCGCATGATCGCGCGGGGTCCCATGCGCGGTGGCCACGTTGTGGGGGGCAAGGCACGGTCCGGGGACTGCGGAGCGTGCCCAGGTCCCGCGCATTCACCGGCCGACATGTCGGACCCGGGTGGGATGGTGGCTTTCGTCGCCGATGACGATGGTGTAGCCTGTGAACCGAGTACACAGAAATCAAGTACACAGCATTCGTGGCGGGTCGTCGAGGCCCGGTGGATGCCGAGGGGGGAGACGCGCCGTGGTGGAGCCGGAGGCCGAGGGTGGGCTGTTCCCCGTGCCGCGGGGGGTCCCAGGGGCGCGGGCGGCGCCGCCTTCGCCCGCCGCGCCGGGGGGCGTGGGCGGCACCGGCGCGGGCGACGGGGCCGGTGCGGACGCCGACGGCCGTACGGCCGCGGAGGTCCTCGACGCGCCACAGCTCTTCGAGCCGGCGGCGTCCTACGAGGTCCGGGATGCCTTCGCCGAACTCGTCCGCCGGGATCTGCTCGGCCCGTGGGGCGGCGAGCGCGAGCAGTTCCACCCCAGGGCGATGGGCCCGCGCGAGCGGTACCTCGTCGGCATGCTCGGGCCGAAGCCGGCTCCGCGCGGTGCCCGGGAGGCCGCCACCGCGGACGTCGTCGCCGACACGGAGACGGCTGTGCAGGGCGACGCGGACGCCGACCTGCCGGAGATCGCCACCCCGCAGAACCGGGGGCGGATCTGGGCGTCGTCGATGGGACTCTCCTTCGCCGTGCCGGCCGGAAGTGACGGGCCGGCCGGAACCGACGGCACGGATCCGGTCGACGTCCTCGCCGTCACGGCGGCCTGGGGGCATTACACCAAGCGGGAGGTGGAGGACGACGAGGGCCGCAAGCGCAGCGCGTGGACCCGCGAACCGGTGGTCTTCGCGAACCGGGAGATCCGCCTGGACGATCACCTGGGCGTCGGTTCCCGGCGGATGCCGCTCGTCGGCGACGACGAGACCGGGGTCTTCCTCGTCGTCGCCGTCCGCGAGCGCGGTGCCCGTCGCGTCGTCGAGCTGACGCTGGTCAACAGCCAACCGGAGCCGCACTCGTCCGCGGACACGGCGTGGCTGTTCCAGCCGACGCTGTCGGTGACCGCGCTGGACGGCGCGCGCGCCGTCTTTCTGCCCGTCGACGATCCCGCGGACGAGTGCCCCGGCCCCGGCCCCGGCTCCCCCGCGGGCGGCGCGCCGCTCGCCGGCGCGCCGCCCCTCGACGCGGATCACGAGGATCTGCATCTCCAGCTGCTGTACCGGGGGAGCGTCGCTACGCGACCGGTCGCAATGTCGCGGTGCATCCGCACGTCCGGTCCGGTGACGCGGTGCGCCCACCGGCTGGAGACCACCTGGCTGCCCACCTACGACGTGCCGGCGACGGTCGCGCCCGCCGGGCCCGGCATGCCGCTGGCCGGGGTCGAACTGGCCATGGACACTCTCGCCGTGGCCGGGCCCGCCGCCCTGCGGCGCGGGTTGACGCCCCTCGCCGACGGTTACGCATCCTGGCTCGACGAGCGCGAGGCCGAGGTCGCGGGCCTGCCGGCGCGGCTGCGCCCGGCCGCTCGCACGGCAATCGGCGACGCCCGCCGAGCGGCGGACCGCATCCGGGCCGGTATCGCCCTGCTCACCGACCAGGACCAGCCGCGCCACCGCGAGGCGCTGGCCGCGTTCCAGTTCGCCAACGAGGCGATGGCCGCCCAGCGCCGGCACACGGCGATCGCCCGGCTGCGCGACGAGCAGGGGCTGGACTACGCTGCGGCCGCCGCTGCTGTGCGGGCCCGGGGCGCGGGGGAGGCCTCCTGGCTGCCGTTCCAGCTCGGCTTCGTGCTGCTCAACCTGCCCTCCCTGACCGACCCGGCGCACCCGGAACGGGCCGCGGACGCCACCGCCGTCGTCGACCTGCTGTTCTTCCCCACCGGCGGTGGCAAGACCGAGGCCTACCTCGGCCTGACCGCCTACACCTTCGCGATCCGCCGCCTACAGGGGACCGTCGGCACCGGCGCCACGGCCCGCTCCGGCGAGGCCGGGGTCGCCGTCCTCATGCGGTACACGCTGCGGCTGCTCACCGCCCAGCAGTTCCAGCGGGCCGCCACCCTGGTCTGCGCCGCCGAGGTGCAGCGCCGTGCGGACCCGGCGACCTGGGGTGCCACGCCGTTCCGCATCGGTCTGTGGGTCGGCGGCGGGGTGTCCCCGAACCGGTTCGAGGACGCCCGCGACCAGGTCGGCGAGGCGCGCGAGGCCGGCGACGGCAAGCGGGCCAACGTCCTGCAGACCCTGAGCTGCCCGTGGTGCGGCAGCGCGCTCGGGGCCCATACCGACGCCCACGTCGACGAGGACCTCCGCCGGGTGCTGCTGTACTGCCCGAACGGCGAGGGGGCCGACGCCTGCCCGTTCTCCCGGCGGGCGGCGCCCGACGAGGGCCTGCCGGTGCTCACCGTCGACGAGGAGATCTACCGCTACGCCCCGAGTCTGGTCATCGCCACCGTCGACAAACTCGCCCAGCTGCCCTGGCGAGGCGAGGCGGGGATCCTGTTCGGCCGGGTGAGCCGACGCTGTCCCCGGCACGGGTACCGCCACGACGACCTCGACGCCCGCACCGGCTGCGGCGAGCGTCACCACAGCCGCGGCAGGCGGCCCGCCGTGACCAGCGAGCCGGTCGTCCGGCTGCGCCCGCCCGATCTGATCATTCAGGACGAGCTGCACCTGATCTCCGGTGCGCTCGGCACCACCGTCGGCCTGTTCGAGAGTGCGGTCGACGAGCTGTGCACCTGGCTGGTCCCGGCCGGCGCGCTCACCGGCCCGAAGATCGTGGCCTCGACGGCGACCACCAGGCGGGCTCGCGACCAGGTGCTCGGCGTCTTCGGCCGCGGCCTCGCCGTCTTCCCGCCCCAGGTGATCGACGTGACCGATACGTTCTTCTCCCGGCGGGTCCCGGTCACCCCCGCCACCCCGGGCCGGCGCTACCTCGGCGTCTGCGCGCACGGGACGAGGATGAAGTCCGCCGAGATCCGCCTCGCTGAGATCCTGCTCCTCGCCGGCCAGACCCTGTTCGACCGGCACGGCACCCCCGCCGAGCCCTATCTGACCCTCGTCGGCTACTTCAACGCCACTCGCGAGCTCGCCGGCATGCGCCGCTACCTCGACGACGACGTCACCACCCGGGTGCGTACCCACGGCCGGCGCAAGGGGCTCGCCAACCGCATCGTCACCGGCACCGGCATGCTCGCGATCTCGGAGCTGACCTCCCGGGTCTCGTCGGCGGACATCAGCGAGGTGCTGGGCCGCCTGGAGATCCCCTTCGACCCCGAGCTCGACACCTCCGCGCGGCGGGAGGCCGTCGCCGAGAACGTCCGCGCATCGTTCCGGAGCAGGGAGCGGGACCGGCGGGCACCGCACCCCCTCGCCGAGCGCACCCGCGCCCGGAGCAACCAGGACCGGATCCCGGTCGACGTGGTGCTCGCGACTTCGATGCTCCAGGTCGGGGTGGACGTCTCCCGGTTCGGGCTGATGGCCGTGATCGGCCAGCCGAAGAACACCGCCGAGTACATCCAGGCGTCCTCCCGGGTCGGCCGGGACGCCGGCCGCCCGGGTCTTGTCGTCACCCTGTACAACTGGGCCCGGCCGCGGGATCTCGCTCACTACGAGGACTTCGAGCACTACCATGCGACCTTCTACCGGCAGGTGGAGGCGCTGTCCGTGACCCCGTTCACCCGCCGCTCCCTCGACCGGACCGCCACCGGCACGTTCGTCGCCGCCGTCCGGCACGCCGACGAGGCGAACACTCGCAACGTCGACGCCCACGACGTGGACCTCGCCGGTCCGACGGTCAGTGGAGTGATCGACCGGCTGCTGGCCCGCGCCGAGGCCGTCGCCGGGCCGCGCGGCCGGGAGTACCTCGAAGAACGGATCCGGCAGCTGATCGAGAGGTGGGAGCTGACGAGGACGGGCCCGTCCCGGATCGGTTATCGCACGGCCGGGGGACAGCAGCGGGTCACCGGCCTGCTGGAGCCCGCCGGGCACGTCCGCTGGGACGTTCTCACCGTCGCCCAGTCGATGCGGGAGACCGAGCGCTAGATCAACCTGCTGGTGCCCGGCCCCGCCGAGATCTTCACCCCCGCCTACGGCGAGCCGGACTGGGCGTTCGGCGCGCCGCCGGACGCCGACGGTACCGGTGAGATCGGCAGCGGCGGTGAGATCGGCAGCAGCGGTGAGATCGGGAGCAGCGAGGTGGACGACAGGGACGAGGTGGACGACGAGGCCGCCCCGGTCGGGGACGAACTGGGGGAGACGGCCTTCGCGGCGGCACGGGCGGGCCGTCCGGCGCGGTCGGCCCGCGCGGCGCTCCCGGGGAGGGGTATCTGATGGTCACGGCGTTCCACCGGCGGGTCGGCGCGGTCCGGCCCAGCCACCTGATGTTCACCAGCGGTGTCGGCGCGCTCGTCGACCTGCCGAACTTCTCCGCGATCGTCCGCGGCGTTGACGACTGGGACTACCGCAACGTCCCCGAGTACCAGCCGATCGTCGAGCCGCGGTTGCTCGCCGCCGTGCGGCGGCTGTACGACCGGGGCGTCACCGAGCTGCGCCCGGCCTCGTGGGCGGAGACCGATGCGGGCGACCGCAGTGGGCAGGGCGCCCGCATCGGCGTGCCCACCGTGCCGTTCCCGAACTGGCTGCGCTGCACCGCCTGCAACGAGCTGGACGTGATCGCCTCCCGCGCGTTCGGGTTCGAGAACCCGTGGCTGACCCGGCCCCAGGACGCCCGCTTCTTCCACGGCACCTGCGGGCGGAAGAAGACCGGCCGCCGGCCGCTCGCGGTGGCGGCCCGTTTCGTGCTCGCCTGCACCGCGGGTCATCTCGACGACTTCCCCTACCCGATGTTCGTGCACCGGGGCGCGCAGTGCGCCAGGGCGAGTCATCCCCGGCTGCGGATGGAGGACCGCGGCGGTAACCTCGGCGCCAACGTCGAGATCCGGTGCGTGAACTGCGACGCCCGGCGCAACATCCGGGAGGCCATGGGTCGTCGCGGTGCGGGGCACCTGCCACGCTGCCGGGGCCGCCATCCCCACCTGGGGACCTTCGCCGATGGCGGGTGCCCGCAGGAGTCCCGCCTGCTCGTCGTCGGCGCCTCCAACCAGTGGTTCGCCCAGACGCTGTCGGTGCTGTCGGTGCCGCGGACCGGCGCCAGTGAGCTGGCGGTCAAGGTCGAACAGCACTGGGAGGTCTTCGAAAAGATCAACAATATGGCGATTCTGGACTTTGCCCGCTCAGTGCCGATCCCGGTGTTCCGTCAGCTGGAGACGTGGTCGAACGCCGAGATCTGGGCCGCGGTCGAGCGGCATCGCGCCGCGATCGCAACCGGCCCGGCCCCGGGTTCCGACGCCGACGGCGAGCGGTCCTACCCGGATCTGCGCACCCCGGAATGGGAGATCTTCTCCTCCGCCGTCCTCCCGGAACCCACCGACGATTTCGCCCTGCGCCGCGAGCCAGGCGGTGTGCCGGCGCCGCTTGCCGGCTGCTACGCCGACGTCGTGCAGGCCGAACGCCTGCGGGAGGTACGGGCGCTGACCGGGTTCACCCGGCTGGACGCGCCCGACCCGGACGACCCCGACCTCGTCATCCGGGCGCCGCTGGCCCGTGGGCCGGCTTCCTGGGTACCGGCGAGCGAGGTCCGCGGCGAGGGCATGTTCCTGCGGGTGCCCGAGGAGATCCTCGGCCCGTGGGCGCGCCGCGTCGCGGACAGTGTCGCGATGCGCGAGCACCGCGACGCCTACAGCCGATTCCGGGTGAACCGCTACTCCGACCGGATCGCCGCGGACTTCGACCCCATGCAGGGCTGGCCCGGGGAGCGCTTCCTCGCCCTGCACACCCTGTCCCACCTGCTTATCCGGACTATCGCGCTGGAGTGCGGCTACAGCTCGGCCAGCCTGAGCGAACGCATCTACGCCGGGGACGACGGCGACCCGCGCGGCGGCATCCTCATCTACACGGCCGTCCCGGACGCGGAGGGCACCCTGGGCGGGTTGGTGTCGCTGGCCGAGCCCGACCAGCTGCTCCGGCTGACCCGCCGGGCCCTCGCCGATGCCCGGCACTGCTCGTCCGATCCGCTGTGCGCCGAGCGGCTGCCGTCGGCGCCCGCCGACTTCCTGCACGGCGCCGCCTGCCACGTCTGCCTGTTCGTGTCCGAGACGACCTGCGAGCGTGGCAACCGCTTCCTCGACCGCCGGTTCGTCGTGCTCCTCGGAGACGAGCCGCAGGACCGCGCCCTCGCCCTGTTCGGCGGGCTGCCGTGAACGGGCTGCCGGTGAAGACCAGCGGCCGGGACACGGCGAGCTCTGCGGCGGACACGGCGAGCTCTGCGGCAGACGCGGCGAGCTCTGCGGCAGACACGGCCACGGCCGCAGACACGGCCACGGTCACCGCCACCGACATCGCCCGGCTGGCCGGAGTCGGGCGGGCCGCGGTCAGTAACTGGCGGCGCCGGTTCGCCGACTTTCCCGCACCCGTCGGGGGGACGTCGACCAGCCCGCTGTTCGCGCTGGCCTCCGTGGCGGACTGGCTCGCCCGGCATGACCGACCGTTCCAGGTCGAGGCGGCCGACCAGGTGTGGCAGCGGATCCGGGGGGCCGTCGATGATCCACGCCTCGGTGAGGTGACCGGCTATCTCGGGGGTTTCCTCATTTATCGTCAGCGGGATCCCGCGGGCGCCACGGCACTGCTCGGGGAGAGCGACGCGGTGGCGGCCGTATCCCTGGAACCGGCGATCGCCCGCGCCGTGCCGGAGCTTCCCGGTGGTTTCCCCGATACCTGGGAGACCGGGTGGGTGGCGATCGCCCGGGTCGCCGCCGAGGCGGCGGACCGGCACGGCCACGCGGAGCTCTTCGACGCGCTGCGCGCCCGCTACCGCGAGGTCTGCTCCCGGCAGGTGGCGGAGCCTCCGCGGGCGGTCGGGGAGCTGATGGTGACCCTCGCCGGCCTGCGCGGCCGGGCGGGGGCCGCCACGGTGCTCGACCCGGCCTGCGGGATCGGCGGGCTGCTGGAGGCCGCCCGGGCCGCGGGGGCGGGCCGCCTGCTCGGCCAGGATGTCAACCCGACGATGGCGCGGGTGAGCGCCGTCGGACTGCTGCTGCGGGGTGGTGACGCGCGGATCGTCGCGGGCGATTCGCTGCTCGCCGGCACCTTCGCCGGGGAACGGGCCGACGCGGTCCTGTGCGCCCCGCCGTTCGGGCAGCGTTCCTGGGGCTACGACGAGCTGCTCGGCGCACCGTGGTGGCGCCACGGTGTTCCACCGCGGGGGGAACCCGAGCTGGCCTGGGTGCAGTACTGCCTGGCGCACGCCCGGGACGGCGCGCAGGTGCTGGTCATCATGCCGGCGGCCGCCGCGTCGCGCCGTGCCGGGCGCCGCATCAGGGCGAACCTGCTGCGCGCCGGGGAGTTGCGCGCCGTGCTGGGGCTGCCGCCCGGCCTGTTCCCGGCGGGATCGGCCCCGGATCTGTGGGTGCTCCGCCGCGGTGCCGGCCCCGATGCCGGTTCCGGCGGGGCCGGGGCGACGCCCGCTCAGGTGCTGCTGGGCCTGGCGTGCGATGAGATCGCCGTCGTCGAAGCGGCCTGGGCGTTGTTCGTCGCCGCTGGCGGGTTCGGCGGCGACACCGCCGCCCAGGCGGACCAGGTGGCCGACGACGCCGATCTGCCGGCGGGATTCCGGCGGATGTGCGTTGCGGACCTCCTCGACGACGAGGTCGACGTGAGCCCGCGACGCTACATCGACCATCCTCCGGAAAGAACCGCTGTCGGTGAGTTTCCCGCGGTCGGTGAATTCCCCGCTGTCTGGGAGAATTTCCTGGCGACGGTGGCCTCGTTGTCCTCGGCGGTTCCCCTCCTGACCCCACCGAGGGGATCCGGACCGGCGGACCGGCCGGCTTCGTTGGGCGTCACGTCGAGCGTCACGATCGGTGAGTTGGCAAAAGCCGGATCGTTGACGATCCTGATGGCCCCGTTGCAGACCAGGGCCGGGGTCGGTGACCTGCCGTTGCTCACTGCGGGCGATGTCCGGCATGGGCGGGGCCCGTCGAGCCGGACGGAGGAACTGGCCGGAATGCTCGTTCTCCGGCCCGGCGACGTTGTCTGTGTGACGGCGTCGGGGGAGACCACGGCCCGAGTCGTCGAGGACGCGGGCGTCGTTCTCGGGCCGCGGGTGGTGCTCCTGCGGGGCGATCCCGACCGGCTCGATCCGTACTTCCTGGCCGGGATCCTGCGGGCGGCCGGCCATCGGGCGCACGGGCGATCCGGTGGTGGCGCGGATGCCCGGGCCGCCTGCCGCTCGGGTGGATCGTCGCCGCGCGCCGACCCGCGGCGGGTCCGGATACCGGTTCTCCCGCTGGCCGAACAGCGTTCCCGGGGGCTCGACTTCCAGCGCCTCACGATGGTCGAGAAGTCGCTGCGCAACGCGGTGGAACTGGCCGGGACCATCGTCCGGCTCGGTCATCTCGGAATCGCCGACGGAAGCCTGCGGGGCGGGGAGACAGGTGCCGGGTAATGACACCCCTGCCCGGTACACAGGTCCGGCCGAAGCCTTCTCCTGGTGACGCTGAAGGCGGCGCGGTGCAGCCGGGATCAGCAACCCGACAATGCCGTGGCCGGCCGACAATGCCGTGGCCGATGCCGTTTCCGGGTGGGGGTAGTGTTCCCGGGGATCGGGCGGGAAGGGACCAGGGCTGCGCGAAGGTCGCGTGGTGTGACGGCCTGTTGCGTTAAGTGAGCCTTTCCGCG
>NZ_CDXDOS010000087.1:0-12805 GCF_978021245.1 Frankia sp. CoBUL1 | reverse complement strand
CGGTCCCCAGCCACCTGTCCCCGGGTAGCGGAGCCGGAGGACCCGCTGATCAGTCCGGGGGATCGTCGCCGAAGGGCCCGTCCGGGCCGTACGCGGCGACCTCGATGTCGATCATTGGAGAGCGCTGCGGATCCTGCAGGGGACGCAGCGGTGAGGTCGTCCCGCGGTGGTCCGCCCCCTGTTCCCACACGTTGAACTCGGCCATACTCGCCCAGACGCTGACCACCGCGAACCGGGACGGGTCCGCCGCCGACCGGTGCAGCGTGTTACCGAGCAGGCCAGGCGTGCCGACCAGCTTGGAGCTGATCTCGTGGTAAGCCCGCTCCACCGCGCCGGGATCGCCGGGCGGGTCGACCGCCCACAGCATGACCCGAACCTTCGTCGGACCGGCCACGGTCAGCTTCCCGCCGGAACGGTCAGGGAGGCCGCGCCGGCCAACTGGGCGACGACGGTACCGGTGACCATCGAGGCACTGGCACGCAGCGGGTGCAGCGCCTTGCGGTGCACCAGGTGACGCTCGCTGTGCTCGAACTCGCGAAACTTCTCCTCGTCAACCCAGTCACTGACGATGTAGTACGTGCTCGGCTCCTCCTCCGAGCGGATCAGCCAC
Organism: Frankia sp. CoBUL1; assembly: GCF_978021245.1. Classification (NCBI taxonomy): domain Bacteria; kingdom Bacillati; phylum Actinomycetota; class Actinomycetes; order Frankiales; family Frankiaceae; genus Frankia; species Frankia sp. CoBUL1. Next base: position 12,195 of record NZ_CDXDOS010000087.1, on the reverse strand, counting down.
TGCCCGAGGTTCGCCGGGTGCGAGGTGACCGCGTCGCCGATCCGCAGCCAGGTCTGCTCGAACTCGCCCTCCCGACCGGGGTGGATCCGCATTGTCAGCATGATCCGAAAAGGCGGGGTCGAGGTCATCAGATGCCTCCGTCCACGGCAAAGGTGGCGCCGTTGACGTAGGACGACACGTCGCTGGCCAGGAACAGGACAACCGCGGCGACCTCCTCGGCCGTCCCGATGCGTCCCAGCGGGATGCGGTTGGTGTAGGCCGCCCTGACGGCCGGGTCGATGCCCTCGGCATGGTGGGTCTCGATGACTCCCGGGGAGACCAGGTTCACCCGGATGCCGCGGACACCGAGCTCCTTGGACAGCGAGCGGGTCAGTCCGATCAGGCCGGTCTTCGCCGCGGTGTAGTGGGCCCGCAGCGGCAGACCGACCACCCCGGAGCCGGATCCGATATTGATCACCGAACCGGAGTCCCCCAGCAACGACAACGCGCCCTGCGTGACGAGGTGAGTGGCGGTGAGGTTGGTGGTCAGCACCTGCGTCCACTCGTCCAGGGGCAGCTGCGCGTAGGGGATGTGGCTGATCGTGCCGACGTTGTTCACGACGATGTCGAGGCCGCCCAGGTGGGTGCCGGTGGCCTCGACGAGCTCGGTGATCTGGCCCGGATCGGCGACGTCGGCCTGGACGAGCAGATGGTCGCCGCCGGTGTCCTTGAGCTCGCGGCGCAGGCTCTCGGCCTCCTCGGTCTGGCGCTGGTGGCCGGCAACGACCGTCGCTCCGGCTCGGGCGAGGCCGAGCACCACGGCCCGTCCGATGCCGCGGGTACCGCCGGTAACCAGGGCGCGTCGCCCGGCCAGGTCTGGGAACATCGCTGACTGTCTCCTGTGTCAAGGTGTCGACTGGTGAGGTTCGACTGGTGAGGTGTCGGAGGTGAGCGGGCAGGAGCGGGGGCAGGCGGTGCGGGCAGGCGGTACGGGTGGGTACGTCCTCCTCAGCGAGGACCGACGGCGCGAACCACGAGGCTGCTGTTGAAACCGCCGTGGCCGCGGGCGTTCACCAGCGCCACCCGCACGGGTACACGCCGGGGCGTGCGCACGAGGTCGAGTCCATGGGCCGGATCGGGGGTGTCGAGGTTGCCCACCCCCGGGATGACCCCGTCCCGGATGGACAGCAACGCCGCGGCCACCGTCAACGCCGAGCCGCCGGCGAGGAGCCTGCCGACGAAGCCCTGCGGCGCCGTCACCGGGACCGTCCGGGCCCCGAAGACCGTGCGGATCGCCGCCGCCTCCTGGGCGTCGAGGTCCGGTGAACCAGCGCCGTCCGCGAAGACGACATCGACGTCGTCCGGGGTGAGGCCGGCGTCGCGCAGGGCCCGGCGCATCGCGGTGGCGAGCCAGCGCGCGTCCGGGGCGGGGCGTTCGTGGTGGGCGGCGTCGTGCGTCGCGGCGTAGCCGGCGATCTCGCCGTAAACGTGCGGGGCTCCCCGGGCGGCGGCGGCGGCCGGATCCTCGAGCACGAGCGTCGCGCCACCCTCACCGGGCAGGTAACCGTTCGCCCGAACGTCGAACGGCTTGTAGCCGTCCGCCGCGACGGTCGCGGTGCTGACCCGGCCACCGGACAGATGGCCGGCAATCGCATAAGGCGTCAGGCTCGCCTCGGCCCCCCCGGCGAGCACCGTCGGCGTGCCTCGGCGGATAATCCGCCGGGCCTGGGCCAGGCTGTCGATTCCGCCGGCACCGTCACTGACCAGGACCCCCGATGGCCCCTTCAGACCATACCGGATCGAGGTCTGCCCGGTCGTCGCCGCGTAGAACCAGGCGATCGACTGATAGACGCTCACCGCAGTGCGGCCCCGGGTCCACAACCGTCCCAGCTCGCGCTGTCCGATGTCGACACCGCCCGACCCGCTGCCGAACACCACCGAGGTCGCATACGGATCGTGCGCTGCCGGGTCGTAGCGCGCATCGGCCATGGCGAGGCGCGACGCGGCCATCCCGAACCAGGTCCACCGATCGGTCTGGACGATGTACCGCTTGTCGACGTAGTCCTCGACCGCGAAACCGGCGACCTCTCCGGCAAGGGTGGCGTCGTACCAGGTGGTGTCGAACCGGCTGATCGGCGCGATCTTCAGCTCGCCGCGCAGAGTTGATGCCCAGTACTCCTCCGTCCCGATGCCGCTGGGCGCGAGGACGCCGAGACCGGTGACGACCGGCCGGACCGGGGCCTGCGGCGAACCGTCCCGGTACGCGGGTCCCGCGGCCGTCGCGACGGAGGCCTCCACGGTGGCGTTCATCGCGTCGGGGCGGCGAGGACGATCGCCGACTGGAAGCCACCGAAACCGCTGCCGACCGACAGGGCCACGTCGACAGTGTGGTCCCGGGCGATGTTCGGGACGTAGTCGAGATCGCACTCGGGGTCGCGGGTGGTCCAGTTGGCGGTGGGGGGGATGACGTCGTTCTCGATCGCCAGGGCGCAGGCAGCGATCTCGATCGACCCGATCGCGCCCAGCGAGTGCCCGATCATCGACTTGATCGAGCTGACCGGGATGTCATACGCCCGCTGTCCCAGCGAACGCTTGAAGGCTGCCGTCTCGTGCCGATCGTTCTGCTTGGTGCCCGATCCGTGCGCGTTGATGTAGTCGATGTCGTCGGCCCCGACCCGCGCCGCGTCCATCGCGACCCGGATCGCCTCGGCCATCTCGACCCCGTCGGGGCGCAGTCCGGTCATGTGGAACGCGTTCGAGCGCGAGGCGTACCCACCCACCTCGCAGTAGATGTGCGCACCGCGCGACCGGGCGGCGGTGAGCTCCTCCAGGATGAGTACGGCGCAGCCCTCCCCCATCACGAAGCCGTCCCGGCTGGCGTCGAAGGGACGGGAGGCGTGTTCGGGGTCGTCGTTGCGGGCTGTCGTCGCGCGGATCGCGTCGAAGGAGGCCATCGAGATCGGGGAGATCGGCGCGTCGGAGGCACCGGCGATGACGATGTCGGCCTCGCCGTCGACGATGAGCTGATGGCCGTAGCCGACCGCGTCGATGCCCGAGGTGCAGCCGGTGGAGACCACGAAGGCTGGGCCGTGCGCCCCGAACCGGCAGGCCAGTTCGGTGGCCAGGCAGCTCGGCACCATCGCGTGGTAGAGGAACGAGCTGGCGTACCGGGGATCAACCTCCCAGTCCCGCCCGCTGTCGGAGACCTCGACGTACTCGTTCTCCAGGCGGGTGGTCGCGCCCACCGCGCTGCCGATGCTGACGCCAACGATCGGGCCGTCCCCGCCGTCCCCGCCGTTCCCGAAACCGTCCCCGCCGTCCCGCAGGTCCAGGCCGCTGTCCTCCACCGCCTCCAACGCCGCGGCCAAGGCGAACTGCGCGAACCGGTCGTTACGCGCGATCTCCCTGGCGGTCAGGCCGGCCGCCGCCGGGTCGAAGTCGCACTCGGCGGCCACCTGGGAACGGAACTGGGTCGGGTCGAAGAACGACAGTCGCCGCGTCGCGGTACGGCCGTCGGTCAGCAGGGTCCAGAACTCCTTGCGGTTGACCCCACCGGGGGCGACCACCCCGATCCCGGTGACCGCCGTCCGTCTTGGTCCGCTCACTGTCCGGACCCGTGGGGCAGGGAGTCGACGGTGGGCGCCGACGGGGTGACCGGGACGTGCGGGGCGACCGGGACGTGCGGGGCATCCGGGTCGAGCGGTACCTCGGTGTCGACGTGACCGAGGTCGGGCCGGGGTGCCAGCGGGCTGAGGTGAAAGACGAGGAAGGCGGTCTCCTCACCGGTGTTGACGACGCGGTGGCGCATCCCGATCGGGATGCACACCCCGTGGTCGGCCGGCAGGTCCTGGTACTGACCGTCCAGTCGGGCGGTCACAATGCCGCGCACGCAGTAGAGAAACTCCTCCGAGTAGGGGTGCAGGTGTTCGGTCACCACCTCACCCGGTTGGAGGGTCAAGGTGCCGAAAAAGCCCGAGGTCGAGCCCACGGTCGCCGGGGAGAGCAGCGTGCGGACGTCACCGCCGCGCCGACGGTTTGGGGTCATGTCGTGAATGCAGAGAACCTTCGGAATCCCTGTCACGGAAGTCACCGGTATCGTTCTCCTCAGACTTGTTCCGGCAGCGCGAGGGAGACCGGGGGCAGCTCGGCGGCGGCCCGCTCGACCTTCTCCCGGATCACCGACATCTCGCGGGCGGTGTTGGCGTTGATGCGGTTGGTCATCTGCTCGTTGTTCACCGGCGCCGACGGGCGCATATGGAAGTCCTGCACCCAGCGCATGCGGGTGCCGGTGCCCTCCGGCGTGTAGCTCCAGTGGATGTGCATGTACTCGAACGGACCGGTCTCGACGCGGTACGCGCGCACCTGCCGGGTAGCCGGGTCGAGCGTCCGCTCGGACACCCAACTCCACGCCGTCCCGTTCTCGTCGGGATGCATGGTCAGGCGAAACTTGAAGGTGTTCTCATGGTGCTCCAGAATCTCTACCAAGGCGTATTCGGTAAAGAGGTCAGGCCAGGACTCCAGATCGTTGGTGATGGTCCAGACGGTGTCAAGGTCGGCATCGATGAAAATCGAGTTGTCAGTGTGCCCGCTCACGTCGGCTCCGGTCGGCCTGGAAGGTATGGGACGTGGGAACTAACGGCGGATTCAGACCGTCTCGCGCTGGCCGAGAGCCGTGTTCACCGTGGCCAGGATCTCGGCGAGGGTCCAGCTCTCCGGCAGCTCGGCCGGGAGGTCCACCCCGAAGGTCCCGACCACCTCCGCCGAGAGCTGGAGGTAGGCGAGCGAGTCGAGGCCGATGTCGATGAAGGTCACGTCCAGGTCCGTCGGCCGCTCGTCCGAGGGCAGACCGGCCTGCTCGACCAGGAAGTCGAGCAGGGCATCGGCCGACCATTGCCGGGGCATGTCGTACTCCCTTTTTCATTTTCGGGTTTCGGGGTTCACATGAAAAACTGGGCGTACCGGTGGGCGGGATCCAGGACGCAGTCGCTGATGACCGGTCGCGGCCGCAGCCGGCGGGCCCGGTGCTCTGGCGGTGTACAGGAACCCGGCCGTGTATCAGAAGCCCGGTGGCGCACCGGGGGCTCAGCCGGCCGTCCACGAGTAGAAACTCTGTGCCATCGCGTCCCCGGGGGTGCGCCAGGTCTCCGGATCGTAGGCGGAGACGTATTTCCCGAGCTTTTTGCTCACGTCGACGAACAGCGGATGCTCATGGACGTTCTCGACGGTGTTCCTGACGTTAGTCGGAGCCTCGATAAGATGAAAGTAAAGGCCATGGAAGTGAAACAGGTCACGCCTGGTCACACCCACGATTCCGGGTAGTTCTCCGGCATCGGACTCGGCGAAGGTCGCCGCGATGGCGGGAGCGTCGGCAGGGTTCATCCTGGCTACGATGAGAGTCCGGTGTGACTGACCTCCGGACGGCGTGGCGGGGTTCTGCGGGACGGTAACTGAGGGACCGGTGACTGAGGGCACGAGAATCTCCTCGACATGTTCTTGGGAAGCGTGTGTTTGACCCCAGGCAAGCACGGGTACCGTATGCATGGCAAGCACGGGTACCGTGTGCATGGGCAGTCAGGCGGACCGGCCCTGACGGACCGGCCCCGGCACCTTGCGACGCGTTACAGGTGGCAGGGGAGTCCGCCGACGAACATGGAGCCGGCCGGGAGTGACCGGTGCGCGACCACCGCTTCCCACCCGACAGCCCTTCTGAAGCAGCCCAACAACCCTTCTGAAGCAGCCAGCCTTTCTAAAGCAGTCGGCTTCTCTGGCTCATCGAGAGCATGGGGCCACGCGGCGCAGCTGTCCTGGATTTCCCCTGGCAGCAAGTTGCCCTGGCAGTCAAATGCCAACCGGCGCACACGGAGAGCACAACGTGGCTACAACCGTCGCGAGCGGGCTTCCCGGTGCCCGGGGATGGTCGACACGCCGCCGGAGGAGAACCGGGATCTCGATCTCGTGGGAACCACGTCGTCCGCGCTCGGCCTCGGCCTGGTCGGGTATGGTGCTACCCAGAGCCGACTACATCCAGAGCCGACTACCCAGAACCAGCCGCTCAGAACCAGCCGCGTTGCGCGGCGAGGCTACCCGCCTGGAACCGGCTACGGGCGTTCAGCCGTGCCATCAGATCGGCGATCATGCGGCGCACGGTGCGGACGGAGACGCCCAGATGGCGCGCGGCCGCCTCATCCTTCATGCCGAGGCTGAGCAGACGCAGCAGCAGCCGTTCGGTGTCGTTCGGCGCGTCGTCACCGTCCCCGGGAGCGGCCATCGCCTCGCCGCTCAGCGGTTCGGCGGCCTCCCAGACCTGTTCGAACAGGGTGAGCAGCAGGGCGGTCAGCTCCGGGGTGCGCACGAGCAGGGTCTGGCCGGTCGCGAACCCCCGGCCCAGTCGGACCAGGCCGATCCGCCCGTCGACCGCGGTGGCGTCCAGCCGGGGATCGTCGATCATTCGGGCGTCCAGGCCATGCGCCGCCACGGTCCGCACATAGCCGGCGCCGAGCTCGTCCAGGCGCACCGACCGGGGCAGGACGCTGCGCATCACCACACCACGCCGCAACGCACGCAGTTCGACCGGCATCACCTCGCGAGTCAGGGTCGAGGACCACTCGCGCCGGGTATGCAGCGCGAGCACCTCCCGCTCGGCTCGCCCGACGATCGCGAGCAGCTCCGCACGGGCCTGGTCGGCACTGTCTATCCGCCTTACCTCGGCGGTGTCCCCGCCGGGACGGCTCTCCAGGTAGTCCGAGACGAAGGAGCTGATCTGCGCCCGGGCCAGGAGCAGCCGCTCATGGCGACGGATCAGCTGCTCGTGCTGCGCCTGGAGCAGGTGGTCGAACCCGGCTTCGGGATGCACCGCGACGTAGTGACCGGCCCGTTCGCGCGAGGGCAGCAACAGACCCAGCTCGACCAGACGATCACGCGCCCGCCCCGCGGCGACCAGTGGCTCGCCGAGCATCTCCGCCACCTCGGGCACGCTCAGGACCTCGTGGCACAGCCACAGCCGATAGGCGGCCAGGGTGACCTCATCGATACCGAAAAGATCGAGCACCTTCCCCTTCCTCGGAGCAGGATCGGGACGTGGCCGACGGACGCCGACCGGACCAGCCGTGCGCACCGGACCGACGCGGCCGCTCACCCCGACCGCTGGGGCAGGCCCGGCCGGGACTCCGCGGACACCACGTCGAGGGCGTGGCGGACCAGCGACACCAGGGACTGCCGGACCGACTCCCGCTGCCGGGCGTCGCAGAACACCACCGGACGGCGCGGATCGAGGTCCAACGCCGCCCGGACGTCCTCCACCCGGTACTCCCGCGCACCGTCGAACCGGTTCAGCGCGATGAGGAACGGGATGTCGCGCTCCTCGAAGTAGTCGATGGCCGGAAAGGAGTCGGCCAGCCGCCGCGTGTCCACCAGGACCACCGCGCCGATCGCGCCGAGGACGAGCTCATCCCACATGAACCAGAACCGGTCCTGGCCCGGGGTGCCGAAAAGGTAGAGAATAATGCTGTCGAGAAGCGTGATCCGACCGAAGTCCATCGCGACCGTGGTCGTCGTCTTCGAACCGACCGCGCTGGTGTCGTCGATCCCTATGCTTGCGGCCGTCATCGCGGCCTCCGTGGTGAGGGGCTGAATCTCGCTCACCGAACCGACGAACGTCGTCTTTCCGACTCCGAACCCGCCGGCGATGATGATTTTTACCGGATGCGGCGGCGCCGTTTCCGGCGACCCCGTTCTAGAGGGCCTGTAGTCCATCGAGCACCTTTTCGATGAGGGCAATGGAAGGGCGGTCGGAGGATCGGGCCGGTCGGGTCACGGTCACCAGGCCGGCGTCGAGCATGTCGCCGACGAGGACCCGCGCGACCCCGACCGGAAGATTCAGCCGAGCGGAGATCTCCACGATCGACTGCACGCGTTGGCAGAGCAGCGCGATGGCGCGCTGCTCATGCTCCAGCGTCCGCATCATCAGCCGGCCGTTGGGCGTGGTGGTCACCAACGCGACCAGCTCCAACGTCTGGTTCGTCGGCCGTGTCCGGCCCCCGGTGACAGCGTAGGGGCGGACGACCGGACCAGCCTCTTCGTCGAACCATTCATCATCGCGCGACATACCGGTCCTCCTGCCTTGAGAATTCTGCTGTCATCCGGTCGGTGATGGCAGGGGGCGACCGGCTGACCCACCAACCGATCGGACCCCCACCCGATCGCCGGGCCGATGTCAGAGTGGCAGCGCGGACTGCATCTGAGCCCGGAGTTCCGGGGTGAGGAACTCGCCGACCCGGGTCACCAGCAGCGCCATCTCGTAGGCGATGAGACCGATGTCCGCGCCGGGGCTGCTGAGAATGGCCAGGCACGATCCGTCCCCCACCGCGGTGACGAACAGGAATCCCTCGTCCATCTCGACAATGGTCTGCCGGACGTTTCCACCCCCGAAGAAACGACCCGCGCCGCGCGCCAGGCTGTTGAATCCGGAGGCCACCGCGGCCAGTTGGTCGGCGGTCGCCCGGTCCATCCCGTACGAGGTGGCGAGCAACAACCCGTCAGAGGAAAGCGCGATCACATAGGTGACTTCGGGCACCTTCTTGACGAGGTTGTTGAGCAACCAGCTCATGTTCTCGGACGACCCCAGCGGACGCATCAGGTCACCTTTCCTACATCGTCACCGTCGTTCGAAACCTGGCCGTCCGCCAGACCACGACCAAAGTTGTTCTGGAAGGACGACATCATGTTGCGGATCTCTTCCGGGCTCCGTTGCGCGGCGAGTATTCCGGAACGCTCCTCGGGAGTGTCCCGACGAAGCTGTGGCGCGAGACTGGCCCGCCGGGTGCGCTTGGGCAGGCCCACCTCGGTGAAATCGACGGGCAGCTGGCCGTCCGCGCCGGGCCCGGCCGGGTCGGCGGGCTCGTCCGAACGGGCCGAAGGCGCCGGGCGTCCGAGGGGGACGACCGTCTGGCCCATGGCGGGGGCCTCCTCGCGCTGGAATCCCCCGGAGCGTCCCACCGGCCGGCCCAGCGGTGAGGTGAACGGATCGGTTCGGGTGGCCTCCCGCGGGTCGGCGGAGCCGGGCTCACCACCGCACGACCGCTCCCCGGCCATGGGGCTGTCACCGAACAGCGAGGTGACACGGCTACCGGGTCCGCCGTCGCCGCCATGCTCGGAGCCGGGCGCACCGTCGTGGCCACCCGGACCGGGGACGTCCCGTCCGTCCTGGAAGGGGCCATCTCGGAAGGGCTCTTCCAGGAAGGGTTCATCCCGGAAAGATGTCTCCTGTCCCGGATGGGACGGCGGACCGCCGGGGTCGTCCGACCCGGGCGTCTGGGGATGGTCCGGGACGGCGGGGTGAGGCTGGTCCCCCGCGGCCCTGCGGCCGCCACGCGAACGGCGCGACGGCAGCGGCGGGAGGTCACCGAAGTCGCGGGAGCCGGGCTTCCCGCCCGACCCGCCGTCCGGGTCGGAGCGCGGGGTCGAGGGACGCGGCGGAGCGTCCGAAGGCCTGCCGTTGGAACGGTGCCGTGGGCGGTCGGCGACGAACCAGCTCGATCGCACCGTGGCGAAGACCGGCAGATCGTCGATGAGCGTCTCGTCCTGACCGTGCGCAGCCGCGGCCGCGTCCTCGGAGAGCGCGGGGGGACCGGCGAGGTTGCCGTCCGCGTCCACCAGCGACCCGTGGAACCGGTCCTCGTCGATGGCCGGGCCGTCGAGAGCCGGAACCCGCGTCATGGGGAGCGGCGGGGCGATCTGCGCGGGCTCCGGCCGGGCCTCCCCGTCGGGGTCGACCTGCCGCAGCAGCGTGGTCGGCACCAGGACGATCGCCATCGTGCCGCCGTACGGCGAGGACCGCAGCTTCACCGAGATGGAATGCCGCTCGGCGAGCCGACCGACGACGAACAGGCCGAGACGCTCGCTGGTCGACAGGTCGAAGGGAGGCGGGTTGGCCAGCCGCTCGTTCACGGCGTCGAACTCCTCCGGACTCATGCCCAGCCCGCGGTCCTCGATCTCGATCACGAAGCCGTTCGACACCTCGTGCCCGGAGACATGCACCGGCGTGTGGGGCGGGGAGAAGGAGGTGGCGTTCTCGATCAGCTCGGCGAGCATGTGGATGACGTCACCGACGGCGTGACCGCTGATGGCCCCTCCGTCGATCGACATCACCTGCACCCGGGTGTAGTCCTCCACCTCGGCGACGGCGCCACGGACGACGTCCTTGACCGGGACGGGCCGGCGCCAACCACGGGCCGGCTTGGAGCCGGACAGCACGATGAGGTCCTCGGCGTGCCGGCGCATGCGGGTGGCGAGGTGGTCGAGACGGAAGAGCTCCTCCAGCTCGTCCGGGTCGGTCTCCTTGCGCTCCAGGGCGTCGATCACCTTGAGCTGGCGGTGAATGAGTGCCTGGCTGCGGCGGGCGAGGTTGAGGAACGTGTCCCCGATGCTCTTGCGCATCGCGGCCTGCTCCACCGCGGTCCGCACGGCCACCGCGTGCACGGTGCCAAACGCCTCGGCGAGCTGACCGATCTCGTCCTTGCTCCGGACCTCGACCGGGAATTCCTCCTCGGCCACGTCCACCGGCGACCCGCGGTGCAGACGGTCGACGACCCCGGGCAGCCGCTCGTTCGCGACTTCGAGGGCGCCGCGGCGCAGTCGGCGTAGGTCCCGGATCATCGGGCTCGCCACCAGGAGAGAAATCACCACCGACACCACGAGCACCAGCGCCACGCCGATACCGCTGAGGAGCGCGTCGCGGGTGGCCAAACTGGCGATCTTCGTGCTGGTCGTTGCGAGGTCGGCCGCGATCCGGCGTTCGACCTGCCGCATCGCATTGATCTTCGCGTCGGAGGCCTCCAGCCAGATCTGCGGGGTAACGGTCAGCGGCTGGCCGTTCTGCACGGCGTTGACCGTGCCGTCACGCAATGTCGCGGCGGCCGAGATCGTCCGGCCGACCGTCACGTTGTAGAACTCCTGCTCGTCCGCCGTGGCCGTGGTGCGGAACTGGGCCAGCCAGGCGTCCTCCGCCCCGCTCCTGATCTGGATCTCCCGCAGCGTGGCCGCATCCGTCTGCTGGAGGAGGATCACGCGGACGACGGCGCCGCGCTGGTGGGCGATCTGTTCCTTGGCCTGCTCGATACTCACCAGTGTGGTGGCACCGTTGACCAACGAGGTGTTGCGGCTTCCGGCCGCCACCTGGGCGTCGAGAGCGAGGAGGTCGTCCACGGCACCCGAGTAGAAAGCAATGTTCTGGTCCACCTGCGCCTGGTGCGCGTCGATCGCCTTGCGCTGCGCCGAGAGCTTGCCGAGGCGTTCCGAGATCGACGCGAGCGTGGTCGCCAGAGTGTCACGACCCGCCGCGGGCAGCGCCGCCTCACCGGCCCGATAGACGGCCAGGGCCTTGTCCACCGGGCCGCGGGCGGCGAGCGCCGCCTGCTCCTGAGCGACGGCCATGTAGTTGGAACCGACATAGGAGTTCGTGGCGTACCGCTCGACCTGCAGGGCCTGGACCAGATCGTTGCTTTTGATCGAGAAGTCGGCGAGTGCCTTGATGCGGTTGGCGACCCGCACGTTGTCGACGTTCCCCCGCACCTGTATCGCGCTCAGTACCGCGAGCGCAGCCAGGGGGACGACGAGAATCACCACTAGCTTCGAGCGGATGGGCCAATTCTGGAGCATCCGGTCCTCTCGTCCGGCACCCGGGAGTCGAGTGCCTCGTGTGCGGGGGTGAGTAGTCGAGTTCCATCGGGACATGTCACCGGAAGACCACAGACGACAACACCGGGCCAGCGCATTGGAGTAGGCGGTCCGGACATCGGGTGAATGTTCCGGGGGCGCGGACAACTGTAGCGGGTGAAGAACTAGCCCGGCTGGGGGCACCCGTCTTCAACGCAAAAGGATGGCGAGGTAGCACCGGGTGACGAACATTCGCGAACGCGCAACGCGCAACCGGAACCCGCCCCGAATTACATGAGCGCAGCCCGGACCAAACAACGACGATGCGCATCAACTAGCACTGACGGGCAGCAGTAGGTACCAACTGGCACAGATCCTCCGCGACCACGAAGGCCCCGATCAACCGGTCGCACCGCGCTCGACAACGCAAACACATCACATGCTGGCATGTTGCTGGAAGCACATCGCACGATCCGAGGCCACACAGATCACACCCTCGCGGCCCACCCGACCCCCGCCCGGGCCGCGAGGGTGTGATCTGTGTGGCCTCGGATCGTGCGATGT
>NZ_CDXDOS010000086.1:0-13012 GCF_978021245.1 Frankia sp. CoBUL1 | reverse complement strand
ATACACATCCGGAAGATCAACTTTGGTCATGGGCTGCGAAAACTCCAACCAAGATCGAACTATCTAGGAAACTCCCGCTAGCCGCGCCGCCGCCGGAACGGGCGAGCGCCGCCCTGTCGAGAAGTTCCAGCTTGGCGTCGATGCTGGAGGTGTTCCGGCTGGGAGCATCCCGGCCGGCCGGTCGCTCCTGATGGCGGGGCTCGGGTGAGTCGCCCGGGGAGGCGGCGCGGTCCAGCAGGTCGAGCTTTCTGTCGATCTCGGTGACCCGCGACTGCTCCGGGACCGGCCCACCGCCTGCGTCGGGTCGTTCCGGGGCGGTTTCGAGGCCACGGAACTCGGCCGGAGTCACCGCGGTAACCTGGCCGGAGACCGGCGAACAGCCATGGACGCTCCCGGGGCAGAAGAGAGCCATTCTCGTGACCGGGCCAACGGTATCGTATTCAGAAGCGCCTGGCACTTGTACGGCATCCCGGCGCGGAGAAGCGAGCCGGGCGGGATTGCCGCCTGTAATCACCTCCGGCGATCGGGGGGGCGTATTTCTCCGCGGCCTACGTGAGCCGGCGCCGCGCGAAACAGATCGGTTCGCGCGCCTTCATGCTCGCGGTGAGGACGCTCCTGCCGGCCTGTGTGCCTGCTCACGGCAGCATCGATCTTCGGTTGCCGGCAGGCCCGCCGGGGGCGACGGGCGTTCGGTGCGCGAGGCGTGTGGACGGCGACAGCGGGAAACGGACGGCTCGATACCTCTCCGGACGGCCTGGCTGGCTCACCAGAATTATCACTCTAGGTAGTGGAAGTTTCGTTCGCTATGAGTGCTTCGTCGTTGTCTGATGACCTGATGAATAATTGCTCCCGATCAGATTCTGCGGGTGGATCGTCTCGGGGGCGGGTGCATGGCGGATCAGCTAGAGATCATCGGCGGGCTGCTGTACCGGGTTATGCGGATCTTGGCGGAGGTCGGCGAGGCGTCTCCGGACGAGCTGTGGATGCGGATGCGTGCGTCCGATGCTGGCGCCGATCCCGGATGGCGGCGCGGATCAGGTGACGACCCGCGGAGCGCCGTCGCAAGGAAACGCGTCCTGCGGGGCGCTGTCTACCTGGCCAGGGCCGGTTATCTGAGTGAGAGTAACCGCCGGTGGCAGGCCACCGGAATCGGCCGGGATGCGTTGCGGGCGTTCCCGGACCAGGCCGCGTGGTGGCGTGATGTCACGGAGCACAACACTTACTGGCGGGAACACCGGAGCAGCCTTGGCCTGGTGGACGACGTCCTCGCGGTGCTGCCCGAACAGACCTGGGTCAGCGTCACGGATCTCTCGACGGTGGCCGATCTGACGGTCGACGGCCTCGTCCGCCATCTGTGCGGCTCCCGCCCCGAGGGCTGGTCGCGCGTACTCGACCCGGCGGGCCGGCCGCCGCGCGAGGCCCGCTTCACCGAGGACGAGTATCGCGACTGGCTGGACTGGTTCGAGGTCGAGGTCGGCGACCTGACGGCGGGGCGGGCTGCCGGCGAGCTGCGGCTGCCGCTCGACGACCTCCGCATGCTCGTCGAGTCCATCGCGCCGGAGCGGATCCCTCGCCGGGCCTGGCTGGTGCGCGGCGCGGACCGGCGTGGCCGTTCGCTGGCGCGGGATCTCTGGCTGGCCGACGAGGTCTGTTCCCTGCCCGGTGACCGGCTGGAGGTGCGGCCCGGGGTCGACCGGGAGCAGGTGCGCCGGGCGGTCGACCGCGAACACGCCTCGCTCACCTCGGCCCGGCGCGGCCGGCTCACCAGCGAGTACCACGCCTTCCTGAGCCGGATGCGGGAGAACGACCTCGTCGTCGTGAACGACCGTGACGAGTACTACGTCGGGGAGATCCTCGGACCGCCGGTGTTCGTCGCGAGCGTTGGGGGCGTCGCGGACCTGCAACGGCCGGTCCACTGGCGCAACGCCGACGAGCCGGTGAACTACCTCGATCTACCCGATCGGGTGGCGGCCCTGCTCGGCAACGCGGAAGCGCGTATCGTCGATCTTTCCGATTTCGTCGCCGACCTCGACGCCCTGGTGCCCGCGCCCGCGCCGGTGGCATCGATCGCGACGACGGGGGCCGCCCCCCAGAGCGCCGACGCCGACCTCGCCGGGCAGGCCCTCGGCGGGGACGATCTGCGCGAGGTCACGGACGAGTTCGCGGACAGCCTCTTTTACAGCCGGGACTGGTTGCGCAGGTGCGTCGAGCTTCTGCGGGACCGGCCGCAGCTTATCTTCTACGGCCCGCCCGGCACCGGCAAGACGTACCTCGCCCGGCGCTTGGCCTGGCATCTCGCCGACGATCGGCGCGAGAACGTCACCCTCGTCCAGTTCCATCCGTCCTATATGTACGAGGACTTCTTCCAGGGTTTCCGCCCGGTGCAGGTGAAGGGCGGCGACGGTGACGCGGCCACCACCAACCGGATGTCCTTCGAGCTCGTGGACGGTCCGCTGCGCCGGCTCGCCACCGCCGCCGAGCTCAATCCCCGCCAGGCGTTCTTCCTGATCATCGATGAGATCAACCGGGGTGACCTGGCCAGGATTTTCGGTGAGCTGTACTTTCTGCTGGAATACCGCGGGGAGGCCGTCACCACCCAGTACGCCTCCGCGGACACGCGCGACTTCCAACTACCGAAGAACCTGTTCATCATCGGCACGATGAACAGCGCGGACCGTTCGATCGCCGCCTTCGACCAGGCGCTGCGCCGGCGGTTCACCTTCGTCGGGCTCCATCCGGACGTCGAACCGACCGCGTCCGTGCTGCGCCGCTGGCTTGCGGCAGGCGACCTGCCCGACGAGGCGGCCCGCCTGCTCGGCGAGCTGAACCGCCGCATCGACGACCCGGACGCCCGCATCGGCCCGTCCGTCCTATCTGATGCGCGACCGCGTCCACCAGAGTGCCGACGGCCTCGACCGGGTGTGGGAACATCAGATCCTGCCGCTGCTGGCCGAACACCACGTCGGCGAGACCATCGACCTCGCGGCCCGGTACGGCCTACCGGCGCTGCGGCAGTCCCTCGGCCTGGCCGCGGTGGTTCCGGCCGCGGTGGTTCCGGCCGCCGGAGCCCCCGCGAACACCATCCCCGGCCCCGCGGCAGGCTGATGCCATGCTTGCACCGGTGGAGCTGACCGAGGGCGCCGGGTGGCAGCGGCGGAAGCTGAGCCCGGGCCAGGCCGATGCGCTCGATGCCAGCGAGGTGGCGCAGGTGCGGCAACGGCGTGCCGACGGTACCTGCGAGGTCAAGGACAACGCCCTGGTCGGCACCGTGCGCCTCGGGTCGGGCGAGGATGCGTTCGAGGTTCGCATCCGACCCAAGGTCACCATCCGCCGTCTGCTGTTTCTGCTTGGCTACGCGCAGGATCGCGGCAGGTGGTTCGAGAACGAGGTCCAGGCGGCGGAGGAACCGGATCTTCTGCCCGCGGTCGCCGTGGCGTTCGCCCGAACCGCCTCGCGGGCGCTCGCGCACGGGGTGCCGCGAGGCTATCGGCAGGTGGATGCGGCGCTTCCCGTCCTTCGCGGCCGGCTGCGCGAGTCCGCGCAGCTCCGGCAACGGTCCGGGGTGATGTTCCCCCTCGAGGTGCGCTATGACGAGCGCACCGTCGACACCGCCGAGAACCGGTTGCTGCTCGCAGCCACCCGCTCGCTGCTCGCCCTGGCCGGGGTGGCACCGGCCACCGCCCAGGAGCTGCGCCGTATCGCCGCCGCCCTGGACGGTGTGGCCGAGCCGGCGCACGGCCCCGTCGAGCCGCCGGACTGGGTGCCAACCCGGGTGAACGCGCCCTACCATGCGGCGCTCCGGCTCGCCGAGACGGTCTTGCGCTCGTCTTCCTTCGAACGGGAAGACGGGGAAACGCTCCGGGTGGACGGCTTCGTGGTGAAGATGTGGGAGGTCTTCGAGGACTTCGTGACCCACGCCGTCGACGAGGTCCTCACCCACCGCGGCGGTGAGGTCCGCCTGCAGGACCGCACCCACCACCTCGACGAGGACCGGACGCTGGAGATGTGCCCCGATCTCGTGCTGTACCGGCCGGAGGGCCCGGGCGGGCGGATGATCCCGGCGGTTGTCCTCGACGCGAAGTACCGGCTTGCGATCCGACAGGGCGCGCGCACACGTGTACCACCAGATGATCGCCTACTGTGCCCGGCTCGGCGCCCGGCAGGGACGGCTCGTCTACGCCGGCTCGGAGCGGGCCGACGGCCAGCCCGGCGGTCGTGGCGACGTCATCCGGAGCCGGATCGGGGGTCCCGCGCCCATCGAGCTCGTGACGTACGTGCTCGACCTGAGGCTCCCCCTGGCCGAGTTGCGGGCCAGGATCGAGCGGATCGCCGACGATATGGTCACCCCGTCCGTCTGACGGAGCTCTCCGATCTCGCGGCCCACTTTCGCGGCCCACCTTGGATCGCCGTCACCCGGCCGGCCGGCTTCCTTTGGATAGGCAAGAGGCAAGAGGCGAGGAGGCTGCCGCCGGGAAACGGGGCCGCGCGGTCAGCGCAGGCCGGAGCGCACGAACGCGTCGACGACCTGGCGCTGCAGGACCAGGTAGAGGGCGAAGACGGGCAGGCAGGCAAGGCCGGACCCGGCCATCACGGCGCCCCAGTTGTCGCCCTCGAGGGTCAGGAAACCGCGGATGCCCAGCTGGATGACGGAGTTAGCCCGCTGCAGCGCCAGCGCCGGCCAGAAATACTCGTTCCAGGCGGTGATGAACAGCAGGATCGACAGCGACGCCAGCGCCGGGCGCAGGTTCGGCACGACGACCGTCCACAATGTGGACCATGAACCCCGCCCGTCGATGCGGGCCGCGTCGAGCAGCTCCCGGGGGAAGGCCTGCATGTGCTGGCGGAGCATGAGTACCGCGAGCGCCGAGCACAGGTTCGGCACGATGACGCCGGCCAGCGTGTTCAGCAGGCCCAGGTTCGACAGCACCAGGTAGTTCGAGATCATCGTCACCTGGAACGGGATGAGCCAGGTGGCCACGAACGCCAGGTAGAACAGGGTCCTGCCGCGGAACTCCCAGGCGGCGAAGGCGTAGGCGGCGAGCAGGGACATCATGAGCTGGCCGGCGGCGGTGACGGCGGCGATCGTGAAGGTGTTGGCGAGCAGCACGCCGATGTCGAGACGTCGCTACGACCGTTTGACCCCGCCCCGCCTTATTCCCGTCGGTATTCCTACCGGTGTGGCCCGAACGGGTATGGATGGGCGTTGAATGGAGGCCATGAGCCAGCCACTCGCCACCTTCGCGGGGGGCCCCGCCGCGGGCCCCCCGTTCGCCCTGGAAGAGGGCGATCGCATGCTGCGGGTACGCCTCGACGGCGGCGAGATGTACGCCAAGCAGGGATCCATGGTGGCCTATCGCGGCCGCGTCGACTTCGCCTACAAGGGCCAGGGAGCCGGTGGATTCCTGCGGCGGGCGGTGACTGGTGAGGGCCAGGACCTGATGAGGGTCGCCGGCCACGGAACCGTCTGGTTCGCCGAGTCCGGGAGCCACATCTCGGTCTTCACGCTCGACAACGACAGCCTGACGGTCAACGGCCGCAGCCTGCTCGCGCTGGAGTCCGGCATCCGCTACAAGGTCACCACGACGTCCGGCGGCATCGGAGCCATGATCGCCGGTGGGATCTTCAACACCGAGGTTTCCGGCAGCGGCGGCGTCGCCGTGCTGTGCCTGGGCGCTCCCCTGGTGTTGTCGACGGACGAGCCGGTCTGCGTCGACCGGGATGCCGCGGTCGCCTGGACGGCGGGCGTGCGTACCCGGGTGGTCTCCTCGTTCAAGATAGGCAACCTCGTGGGGCGTAGCTCGGGGGAGCTCGCGCAGATCGAGTACTCCGGTCGGGGGGGATTCGTCGTCGTCCAATGTGGTGAGACGCCGGCCGCCGGGACCGGCACCGACCGGCACTGAACCGACTGCCGGCAGGGGCTCGCCTGGTCGGCGCGAAGTCGCCGCGGGGGAATGACGCCATGGTTATGACGGTTCGTCGCACGCTGCCCGCACGCTTCCTCTGTGCAGGATTTCTATCCTACAGTAAAACTTGCCTGCACTTACGTTCATGCGGATGTGAGGGGTCCGGGTTCAGGTTCGCTGCGAAATCCGTATCCGTGTGGTGTGCTGTCCGCTGGAGGTTCCGCCCGTCGGCTCGCGCGGACCGTCGCAGGTCATCGCCGCTGGTTGAGGCGCCACGACGGGTCGATCAAGCGGCGCGGGACGGGGCACTCCCTCGGTGTGATGACGAACGACGTCCGGCCGGCGATGCCCGACGGGAGGTGGAGGTTATATGGTGACGCGTGGTGACGCGGAAATCATCGAACTTCTGAACAGCGTGCTGACGAACGAGCTCACGACCGTCAACCAGTATTTTCTGCACAGTCGTATGCAACGTAACTGGGGATATCGACGGATCGCCGAGCACTATTATCACGAGTCAATCGACGAGATGAAGCACGCGGATCAGCTCATCGAGCGGGTGCTGTATCTCGGCGGTCTGCCGAACTTGCAGCGTCTGCACACGCTGCGTATCGGGGAGACGGTGCCCGAGCAGCTCGAGGTGGACCGGTCCGGGGAGTTCGAGGCGGTTGACCTGCTGCGCCGGGGGGTCGCACTCTGCCGGGAGCGGGGCGACGTCGGATCGGCCGTGCTCCTCGAGCGGATCCTCGTCTCCGAGGAGGAGCACATCGACTGGCTCGACGCCCAGCTGGAGCTGATCTCCCAGCTTGGTGCGGCCCATTACCTCGCCCAACAGATCCATGAGGAGTAGCGGAAGGTAGTGGATGGTGGCGATGAATGGCGGAGTAATCCCGTTTTCGTTTCTTCGTCGTTACGAACTGTTGTTGGCGATGTGAGCGGGCCGATCCTTTGAGTGTCATGGTGTCGGGTCTCGCCATGCAGGACCCATCCGACTGGCGATAGTGTCCAGTCGGGGGGATCGCGCGGAGGATCGCGGAGGATCGCAGCAGCGAAGCCGACCGTCCACAGGGTGCCGTTGAGGCGGTGCCGCGGGAGAGGGGAGGGGAGAGCCGATGAGCATCGCCAGGTTCTGTCCGCCTCCTCCGCCCCGGGTGGCCGCCGGCTCCACCGCACCGCCCATCTGACCTCCGAGAGCTCCACGCGGGGACTCCTCGGATGAATTCCTTATGAATGGAAAGGATCGTGCGCTAGTGGCGACGTACACGCTGCCGGACCTGAACTACGACTACGGTGCTCTGGAACCGTCCATTATCGGGCAGATAGTCGAACTGCACCACGACAAGCACCACGCGACCTACGTCAAGGGTGCCAACGACACTCTTGAGAAGATCGCCGAGGCGCGCGACAAGGGCGACTTCGGTGCCATCGTGGGCCTGGAGAAGACGCTCGCCTTCAACCTTTCCGGGCATATTCTCCACTCGATCTACTGGGAGAACCTCTCGCCGGACGGCGGGGACAAGCCGGACGGTGCGCTCGGTGAGGCCATCGCCGCCGACTTCGGTTCCTTCGACGCCTTCAAGGCGCAACTGAACGCGGTGACCACCACGGTGCAGGGCTCCGGGTGGGGCGTCCTGGCCTACGACGCCACCGCGCAACGTCTGCTCATCGAGCAGGTGTACGACCACCAGGGCAACGTCGGCGTGGGCAACACCCCGCTGCTCGTGTTCGACGCCTGGGAGCATGCCTGGTACCTGCAGTACAAGAACGTCAAGGT
The DNA here is from genome assembly GCF_978021245.1 of Frankia sp. CoBUL1. Taxonomy (NCBI): domain Bacteria; kingdom Bacillati; phylum Actinomycetota; class Actinomycetes; order Frankiales; family Frankiaceae; genus Frankia; species Frankia sp. CoBUL1. Next base: position 5,335 of record NZ_CDXDOS010000086.1, on the reverse strand, counting down.
CGACTACGTGGCGGCCCTGTGGAACGTCGTCAACTGGGCCGACGTGGCCGCCCGTTTCGTGAAGGCCAAGGGCGCGGCGGCGGCCTGACCGTGCGGGCTGGTTCCCCGACGCACAGGACCGTGCTCGGAGAGCCGAGATAGTTGATCATCAAACGTGCGCGAAAAATGTGTACGGATCACGGCAAGGGCAGCGCCTACGGCGGTGCCCTTGTCGTCGTTTTCCGGTGTTTCGGGGCGGGGGCCACGAGGTCCGGTCACCGGCTTCGCGGCCGGCTTCCCAGCTGACCTTGCCGCCGGTCCGGCCGACCGAACACCTTTCGGTCGACGTCACGTCAGCGTCGGGTCGGCGTGTCGTGGAGTGATGTACGACACACCGTGAACGGCTTGACGGCTTCCCTTCCCGCTACGCAGGGTAGTATGCATGTTCGTGGACGTGCTCCGGCCCGATCGACGCCAGTCCGAGATCCTCCCGTCGCCGTCGTCCTGGCGACGTTGTCGCTGATCTGCCGGCGGCCCCGAGCCGAGCGATCCGTCCCGGCCGCGGGCGGCCAGCGGTCCGGCATCCTCCGCAGCCCGATGAGCTCCTGACGTTCGCCGGCAGGCGACGTGCGGCAGCCGCGTGTTCCTCCGGTCGCCGGGCCGTCGGACCGATCATCGGCGGGCCGGACACCTTCCCTCTCCCAGCCTTTCAAGCCCTCTCCGCGTCCTCAAGCCCTCCCCGAGTCTCCGAGGCGAGATCAACGACTGATGTCGCCTCGACGCCGCGCACGCGGCACGTCCGGCCCGTCTGCCGCGACGATCCGTTTCGTCCGAAGGAGATCTGGCGCCGATGCCGTCGCCGACCACTCAGTTGTCCGTCGATGATCCACGGATGGCCTCGCCCACCTCGTCCGCGGCGGGCAGGCAGTCCCGCGCCCGCACCATCGTCGGTCCGCAGCGGGGCAACTCCGTCGTGCCGACCGCAGGCAGGCCGGCCGCGACACCCATCGCACCCATCGTCTCTCCGGCGTCGATCGTCTCTCCGGCGTCCACCGCCGTCCCGGCCGCGACCCCGGTTCCGTCGACGCGTCGGCTCCCGGCAGCCTCTCCCGCCTCCGGAGGGGCATCCGGGGAATACGTGCGTGCCGTGGTCGCGGTGCTGCTCGGGCGCGGTGAGCAGGCCGGCCCGTTCCACCTTCTCGCCGATCGGCTCGCGCTGGACGGCTACCTGGTGACCGTCGTTCCCGACGGTGGCCGCCGGGTGCCCGCGGTGGCCGAGAACCGGGTGCCGGGCGTCCCGTTCGTCCTCCTCGGTTCCGACACAGGGGCCCTCGCGGCGCTGGCGATGGCCGCCTCCCCCGCGGTACGTCCCGACGGTGTGATCCTGGTCGGCCTGCCGCTCCTGCAGGTTCCCGTCGCGGGGGTGGCCATCGAGGAACCGTTGCCGCGTGCCCTGCCCGACCTCCCGATCCTGCTCATCCACGGTGCGCAGGACGAGGTCAGCCCGCTACCCCTGATCCGGATGACGACGCGCACCGCGTCCCGGGCGGAGCTCGTGGTCGTCCCGGGCGGCCACGACGTGCTGACGGGTCCGGGGCGTCGCAGCGTCGCCGCGCGGGCCCTGCTCTTCCTGGAGTCCCTCCGCGAGGCCTGATCCCGGCGGGTCTGCCGGCCCGGGGAGGGCAGCGGGTCGTGATCGCCGCCGCCCGCATACTCGGCATGACCGTTCGGCCCACTCGGTAAGGGCCGAACGACCAGCCGGGCGTGACATCCGGCGGATCGGCTGGTCCGTCCCGGCAGGGCACTGTTGACGGCACCGCCGCCGGACCCCTGCGGGTCCTGAAGATGCCCAAACCCGTCGTGGTCGGATCCGTGGACCTGCGACGGCGACAGGCACGGGAAGACGCCTGCCAGACCGAGGCGGCCCTCAACCGGCGGCTGGCGCCGGACGTGTACCTCGCCGTCGCGGGCGTCCGCGACGAGGCCGGCCTCCTGCGCGATCATATGGTCGTCATGCGTCGGCTGCCCGTCGCGCGCCGACTGACGACGCTGGTCGAGCGGGGCGGGTGAGTTGATCCACAGTTGCGTGACCTCGCGCGCCGACTCGCGGCGTTCCACGAGAGCTGCGAGACCCCGGCCCGGATCGGTGCGGCGGGCAGCCTGGCGGCTATGCAGGCTCGCTGGCTGGACCTGCTGCGCGCCGAGGAATGTTCCCGCCGGTTCCGGCGATACGAGCCCCTCGTCGTTGCTTAGAGTAATCGGATCGGGGTAAAGCGCGTACGCTTAGTTGCCGTGACGGCTGTAACGTCGCTGCCGCCCACGCAGAGTGGGGGAGCCTCCCCGGCCGGTCGCCGAGCGACCGTGCGTCGTCGCCGTGGCGGTGGGGAGCCCGGTGGCCCGGGCGGCCCGCGAGCGCGGTGGGGCACGCGGCTCGCGCGGGCCGTGCTGGGCATCGCGGCGCGATGCGACGCGGGTGTCCGGCTCGTCGGGCTGCTGGCGTTTCTCGTGGTCGCGCTCGCGCTGTTCGGGTTGACGCTGCACGGAGTGGTCACTCATCGGCTGGACGCGACCGACGGCCTGGTGAGCCGGCACGGCCGAGCGCTCGCCACGGCTCAGGAGCTGCGGGCCGCCCTCTCCCAGGCGGATGCCGCCGCGGCGGCGGAGGTCTTCGCGCCCGTCGAGCTTCTCGTCGGCAGGGGAGAGTCCGCCGCCGAGCTGCGGCAGCGCTATGACCGGATCAAGAACGGTGGGCTGTTCGAGGCGAGTGTCGCCGATGCCGCCCGTGACGTCCTGGACCTGCGCCGGCTCGACCCGGCCCTGTGCGCCGCGGACCCGCCCTGGTCCGACCCCGTGGCGCCGCCACCCGGACCCGACGGCGCGGGGACTCGGCCGTCGTCCGGGCGGATCGCCTCGTCGTGCCCCCTGGACGTGCTTGCTGGCGGCATTCCCGTCTACAACGGGATGGTCGAACGGGCCCGGGCGAACAACCGGGCGGGGCTGTCCGTCGGCGAGGCCAACCTGCGGGCCGCCTCGACGATGATGCGCACGGAGATCCTTCCGGCGACCGAGGTGCTCGTCGCCCGGTACGCCGACGCGGTGGACACCGCCTACCAGCAGGCCACCGGCTCACGGGGTGAATGGGCGATCGTGAGCACGGCCGCCCTCGCGATCATCGCGCTCGTCGGCGTCCAGCTGCTTCTGGTCCGACGCACGAACCGACTGGTCAACCCGGGCCTGCTACTCGGCACCGGGTGCATCCTGGCCACGGTCACCTGGACCGCGGTCGCCTTCGGGACCCAGCAGACCCGTCTTGACACCGCGCAGGACTCCGGGTATCGACCGATGATCCTGCTCGCCCGATCGAAGACCCTGGCTCTGGAGGCACGGGTCGATGAGAACCTCTCGCTGACAGCGCTCGGCAACGGCACCCGTTTCGACGAGCACTTCGCCTGGGTGACCCGAGGCCTCGGCTTCGACGTGACCGGTGACCGCCTACCGCCCGAACCGGTCACCCGTCGTGGTTCGCTCGTCGTCGCCCTCGACGCGCGCGGGGGAGCCGGGATACCGGCGGGACTCGAGAGCGATCTGCGCTCCTGGCTGCGTATCCGGGCCTCGGTGGTGGCTCTGCTGGCCTCGTCACCGGACTCGGTCGTCGCGGCCGCGCGAGGACCGGGAGACGCCGGCTCCTCCGTCGGGGATCCGCGTTCCTCCGACACGTTCGGACAGGCGGTGACCCGGACCCTCGGGCCGGGCACGACGGCGTTCACCAGCTTCCTCGGCAAGCTCGACGTCGCGATCGACGCCGCCCGGGGCAGATTCGAAGGAGATGTCCGCCGGGCCGCCGCGGCGTTGCGCGATCTCGAGCTGGCCGGCCCGGCACTCGTCCTCACCGCGATCGTCGCGGCCGCGGCGGGGATGTGGCCCCGGCTCCGGGAGTACCTGTGAGCCCGCCCGGCCGGACCGGGCGCCGGACCGGGCGGACCACCCGCCGGCACCCTTCCATCCCGACGGGGGCAGTGGGCCCGGTGCTCGGGGGGATCCTCGTCGGCTGCATGGTCCTCGTGGGCGGTACGGGCTGCAGCACCGCCCGTAGCCCCCTTCCGCTGGAGGCCGCCCCGATGTCGCCATCACCGGTGCCGGACGCCGAGCCCACGCAGGCGTCGGCGGGATCGGCCAACCCGGATGGAACCTGTCGCCGAGATGGCAGACCGCTCCGGTCGAGCGAACCACCCCTCACCCCGATGCCTCCCCCCGGCCGGATGCCGGTGGGCAGCCGCATGCGCGCGATCGCGCGGGACCGCGGCTACCTGCGCGTGGGCATCGCCACCGACGCGCCCCCGGCCGGGTTGATGAACTGGCGTACCCTGCGACTGGAGGGGTTCGACGTCGGCATAGCCCGCGCGGTCGCCGCGGCCATCTTCGGCGCTGAGCGGGTCGACGATCATGTCCAGTTCCGTGCCGTCACCACCTCCGAGCGGGAGGACCTGCTCCGTTCCGGCATGGTCGACATGCTCGTGGCCACCATGACCATCACCTGCGAGCGCAAGCGGCAGGTCCGGTTCTCCGACGTGTACTACGAGTCGACCCTGCGGTTGCTGGTTCGGGAGAACGCCGGATTCCGCGGTATCGCCGATCTCGTCGGACGGCCGGTCTGCTCGTCGGCGGGGAGCACGTCCAGCGAGAAGCTGGCGCAGCTGCCGGCGCCGGGACCCCGACCGGTGACCCGGGCCCGCCTCGCGGACTGCCTGGTCGCGCTCCAGCACGGTGACGTCGACGCGATCGTCGGCGACGATGTCCTCCTCGCCGGACTGGCCGCCCAGGACCCCTACACGACGGTCCTCGGGCCGAGCGCCTTCGGCGCGGACCTCGAAGCCGGCGGCCGGCTCGACGAGCCCTACGGTATCGCCATGCCGATCACCGGGGACACGGCGGGAGACGACGAGTTCGTCGCGTTCGTCAACGGCGTGCTTCGCGAGATCATGCTCGACGGAACCTGGTCCCGCCTGTATGAGGAGTGGCTGCGACCGGGCCTACGCGTACCCGGCCGCCCCCCGCTGCTCGACGGTGGCCGTCCCTGACCGGGCCGTGAACTGGCGGGCCGGGCGAGCCACGAGATCGAAACCGGTGATTCATGATGAATGACGCGCACCCGAGCCCTGGTACCCGAGCCCTGGTACCCGAGCCCCGATGGTTGTCACAGTTCGGACGGTAGACCGACAAGCCGTGCGCTGGCGTCCCAGAGCTGGTGGCAGCGCGCGACGTCGGTGGTGTGCGATGCGGTTATGACCGTCTCGTGCCGGACGAAGAAACGCCCGCTGACACCATTGAGCCTTTTCAAAGTTAGCTTTCCTAAATC
>NZ_CDXDOS010000085.1:0-13152 GCF_978021245.1 Frankia sp. CoBUL1 | reverse complement strand
GTGCGGACCAGTGGTCAGGGGCAGCGGGTAACCGGTCGTCCCTTCCATCGGGCGGTACCCCGCCGACGACGCCACCACGACACCGCAGTCAGATAGCCCAACAGGCTCACGGAAGCCGGATGAGCGGCGGCGTCGGGCCAGCTCCGGCCGCCCGTGCGGCGGGCGGCGAGCACCCGGCCGGCGACCCCGGCGAGGTACCCGACCGCGCCCGGGCCCGAGCCACCCAGTGCCGCCACCGCCGGCACGACGAACAGCCAGGCCAGCATGCCGATCTGCCCGACGCTGCCGAGCGTGCTTCCACCGGCGACGGCCAGCGACTTCGCGTAGCCGTCCCGCAGCTGTGACCATCCGGAGTACATCCGGTTGACCGCGAGATCGGTGCCGTCCACGACCACTCCCCGCCCGCCGGCACGCTTGAGCCTGCGCAGCAGGGCGACATCCTCGATGACCTGGTCCCGGACACCCTCGTGGCCGCCGGCCCGGCGGTAGGCCGCCACGTCCACGGCCAGCAGCTGTCCGCCCGCCGCCGAAAGCGACGGCCGGACGGAGCGTTCGGCCAGCCGCAGCGGCAGCAGCGCCAGCCACGACCACTGGAGCAGGGGTTGGATCAGCCTTTCGGCGACACCGGCCGCCTCCTGGCGCGGGTAGGGGGAGACGAGGTCGAGGCCGGCGTCCCGCAGGAGGAGAACGGTCCGCGCGACGCCGTCGGGGGCCACCGTGACGTCGGCGTCGACGAAGACGAGGACCGTGGCCGCCGCCGCGGCCCGGGCGCAGGCGTGCGGTTTGCCGAGCCAGCCGGCGGGCGGCTCCGCACCGCGCAGCGCGACGATCCGGTCGTCCCTCGCCGCCCACCGCGCGAGGATCTCCCCGGTGCCGTCGGTGGAACCGTCGTCGTAGACGAGGATCTCGAGGCCGGGCACCCACCGTGAGCCGAGCAGGGCCGACAGGCACCGCGGCAGGCTCCCGGCCTCGTCGCGGACGGGTAGCACGACCGTCACCCGTTCGCGTACCGGCCGGGCCGGCGGTGGGACGCGTAGCAGCCGCGCGTTCACCGCTGTGTGCACGGCGATGGCGGTGGACGCCACCGCGGCGGACAGTACCGCACCCGACCAGCATCGCCCGGCAAGCCACCGGGCCGGGGATTCCGTCCACCGGGCCGGGGATCTCGCTACCGTCCGGTGCCCCGTCCCGTGCCCTGTCCGCCACGGCGTCGTCATCGTGGTGGGGAGCCCGCCGGGACCGGGCGGTCCCCGGCCCGGGCACGGTCCCGGGGTCCGGTCCGGGCCGCCGCGACGAGCGCAGCCCCCATCGCGATCCCGCCGGCCGCGGCCACACCGGGACGGTCGAAGAAGGTGAGGTTCGCCAGCGTCGAGGAGACGTAGGCCCACAGGAGAAGGGCGAGCGGGGCGCGCTCGTCGCGAGCCGTGCTCCCGGCCTGGTCCGGAAGCGCCGTCAACGCCGCGGTCATGGCGATCGCGACGGCCATCCAGCCGGCGGTGTTGGTGAGTGGGATTCCGTTGAGCGTCGGGCCGCCGCCGAGCCACCGCCAGTACCCCGCGGCGACCATCTGCGGGTCGATGAAAAGATCCCAGGCCGCGAGGACGAGCGCGGCCAGCACGACGGTGCGCGCCCGGCCGCGGTGGTGGCGACGGGCCAGGACATACGCCGGGTAGGTCGCCATCGCCCAGGCCATCGGCACCACGACCGGGACGCCGTACAGGCGGGTGCCCAGGGCGGAGCCGTAGACGTAGCGGCCGAAGGGCCAGCCGGTGTGCACGCCCACGGTCTCCACGAGCAGCCCGCCGCCGACGGTCACGGCGAGAAACCCGGCGGTCCACGCTCGGCCACGGGTGAGCAGGGCGTGGCTCACCGAGGATGCGAAGAACAGCACGATCGAGGCGATGGCGAGCGCCGCCCCGGCGGATCCGGTGACCAACGGACAGGGGAGCTGCACCGCCACGGTGGCCGCCGCGAAGATCCACGGCACCGCGGTGGGCCGCGTCGGCCGCGCCGATCCGGTGAAGAGCGCGTCGGCGGTCATCGTACCGGTGCGTGCCGGTCGGCTCCTTGGGCGGAGGCGCCGTCGGGACGGGCGGGGGAGCGTCCGCGGAGCTCCTTGCCGAGCACGGCGTAGGGGGTGAGGGTCCCGGGGAACTGGAAGTCGGACAACAATGGAACGAATCCCTCATGATCGTACAACCGGCGCGCCGGACTGCCCGGGGGTTCGAGGGCGGACAGCGCGGCCGTGCGTTGCGGGGCCCCGCGCAGCAGCTCCCGCAGTATGGTGCGCCCGATCGCCCGGCCCTGGTAGGCGGGCAGGACGTGCAGCTCCACGATCTCGAGACAGTCGTCGAGCCAGTACGCGGCCGAGTCCGGCGGGAGCGCGCCGGCGACGACGTCGTGCCACCACTGGCCGACCCGGCCGGGCAGGGCGTAGGTGATCCCGATGAGTTCGTCGTGGGGTGTGACGGCCGCCACGGCACGAAGGTCCCGCCGCTCGAAGTGCCGGCGCGCATGGGCGGCCCGGTCCCGGGCGGCCCGCTGCGGGTCAGGCTCGTGGTGATCGAGGAAAGCGGCCTTGTAGACCGCGATGACATCGTCGAGCCGGGTGCGCATCCGGCTCGGGGACCAGCGGACCACCCTCACGTCCACGTCGGTCACCGGCGTCGCCTCCTGTCCGCGCCCGGATCGCCGACCTGGCCCCACGAGTCGGGTCCGGCGAGCCAGGAGGCTGGGGCGCACCATCACGTCGCTCGACGATAACTCGCCGCCCGCCGGCACCGCTCGGCGATGGGAATTACTGCTACGTAACGTCATTCCACTGATGTGGAGGGTGCTAACTCCGGATGGGTGGGAGACCGGCCCGATCACCGGCCATGGCGAGCGTGGCGCAGCGCGGCGTGCCGGCGAGGAGGTCGGCCACCAGCATGGCCACCGCCGGGGCCTGCACGGTGCCACCCGCGTTCGTCCCTGCCGCCACGATCACCCGGCCGCCGTGGTCTGCCACGGCCTCGACAAGGGGGAGGCCGTCCGGGGTCGCCGGGCGCTCGCAGACGCGGACGTCGAGCATCTCCACACTGCCGTCAGGCCGGCGCAGCGTCGGGAACAGGCCGGCGACCGCCTGCTCGAAAACCGCGCGCAGACGGGCGACGCCGCTGTCCGCGGCCGCCCGCACGGCGGTGCCCAGATACCCGAATCCGCCGCTGACATGGATCCTGGCACCATCGGCGGACAGCGTCACATTGATCACACCGAGGGGATCTCCGGCGTGGACCTTCACCGGCCGTCGCAGACCCGGGTTCGGCAGGGTCAGCGAGAGGCCGAGCAGATGCGCGACGGCACCGGCGCCGGGCCAGGCGGCGCCCAGCAGCCGCTGCAGGTCGCGGCCGGCCAACGGTCACCACGGCCCAGCCGGTGCGCAGGGTCGAGCCGTCCGCGAGATGCAGCCGGACCCCGCTGCCGGCTCCGTTCCCGATTTCGTGCCCGGCCTCGTTCCCGTTGCCGTCGGGGTTCCCGTCGATGCCGGTCTCGATGTCGGTCTCGATGCGTTCCACCCGGGTGCCGGCGCGCACCTCGACGCCCGCGGCCCGCAGCCGGTCGATGAGTACCGTGGCCAGATCGTGGATGTTGACCGCGTAGCCGTCCACCTCGACCGCTGCGGTCACCTCCCGGACGCCGCCGGGCAGCGGGATCGAGCGGCCCAGCGCGGGCCAGTCGCGAACCAGGTCCGCCCGGGACAACCGAACGACCCGCCCCCCCGCGGACCGCTGCAGCCGCTCGCCCGCGGCGAGGTCGTCCGGACCGAGATAGATCCGCGGGATGCGGGCGTCCCAGCGCAACCCGCACCCGGTAGCGAGCCCGTCCCCGCCGTCGGCGAGCGCGAAAAGATGCTCCCACCCGCGCAACCCCAGCCGGTTCAGGGCGATCACCAGGTCCCGGGCCACCGCGTGCAGCCCGGGACGATCGGCGCGCTGCTCGAAGGCGGCGGCCCAGGCCCTCTCCGGCTCCGACAGCGACTCCGGGTCCCGTAGCCGCCAGCCGCCGTGCGTCGGATCGCGATCGAGGACACCCACGCGGCTCGCGTCCGCCTGCGGCAGGGTCTCGGTCGCCGACAGGTGCCGACCGTTCGTCCCCGCGAACGTCGTGCCCTGGGCGGCAGGGTCTGCCCGGTCGGCCGGCGCGGCGTCGAGGACCCGGACGGGGTGGCCTCGCAGCCGCAGCACGAGCGCGATCGTGAGTCCGACGATCCCGCCGCCGACGACCACCACGTCGTGCTTGTCGACGGCGGAACCGTCAGAGGCCGGGTCCTCGACGGCCCGGCGGCCGGTGCCCTGCCGATCGCCCCGGCGATCGGCCAGGTCATGACGATCGTCCTTCGGGCCGTTCCCGGTGAGGTCGTTCCCGACGAGGTCGTCCAGGTCGGCCCGCCCGACCACCGCGAGGAACGCCTGATCGAGATCGTCGCTGCAGGCGGGACTGTGCATCGCCACGGAGCAGAGAGTGAATCCGCGCCGCGGCTCCCCGCCGTCCTCGGCGATCCGCCCCGCGAGCAGCTCGCGGACCGGGCCGAGGAACCGGGGGGCGTTGTCGATCACGGCCTCCAGGTCGCGGCGGTCGTAGGCGTCGACCAGCGCCCGGTCGGTGAAGACGCGCGGTTCGCTGACCGACACGAGTCGGCGGCCGGTGAACGACTTGACGTGCCGCATGTCGATCATGCCCGCGGATATCCGGGGCCCGTCGTGCACGAGGGGCGCGGCGATGCTGATCAGATCGGCGGCGTCGAGGACGTCCTCGACGGTGCGGGCGACGTGGATCCGGTCTACCGGCAGTCGGTGCTTCGCCGCCCAGCGCGCGATCGTCGCCGGCCTCGCCGCGAGTGAGGGAGCGTGCACGGCCAGGTGCCAGCCGCGTGCGACGCCCTCCCGGGCGACCCGGCTGTTGATGTTTCCGGCGCCGACGAGGCCGAGCACGCCCGGCCGGTCGGTGCGCGTGGCGGCCCCGGCCGACTCGGCGCCGGGTGCGTCGCCGAGCGGGTCGAACAGCCGGTAGACGATGAACCGGGCGACGTGCCGGGCGTTGACCTCGGGGGTGTTGCGCACCTCGATCCGGTGGCGGGCCGCGGCGGCCAGGTCGACGGCAGCGAGGGAGGTGCCCCGGCGGACCAGCAGCAGGGGTCGGTCCCGGCCGGCCTCCGCCGGGTCCGTGCGGACCGCGGTGGCCCACCGTTCGAGTGCCGGTCCATCCACCGCGTTCACCCCGACGACGAGGGTGTGCGGCCGCAGTTCGACCAGGGCGTCGGCCAGGCCCGTCGGCCGGGTGGCCAGCTCCGGGCGTAGCCGGGCGGAGTCGTGCCGAGTGACGAGCCGCGCGACCCGTTCGCTCACCGGTGTCGCGATCAGAACCCGACGGCGGGGGGCTGCGTCCAGGGCGCCTGCTCGCGGGGTATCGACATGCGGCTTGCTTCACCCGGTTCGTGGGAAGGTGCGGGGCGTGGGAAGGTGCGGGCGGCCCCTCCACGGTGGCGGGTGCCGTTCAACGGGGCGTCAAAGCAGGCCGTGTCCCCGCCCGGATACGGCGGGGAGCCGTGGCTGGATCTTCAACGCGGCGTCAACGTCGGCCCGGGGCTGACCTGCAGGAGAGGATCCCGCCCGCCCAGCGTCCCCCGCGAGCCGAGCACCGCGAACCGCGCGAACAGTTCCTCGCTGTACCAGCCGACCATCGGTGTGCGCCGGACGACCTCGCTGTGCGCGGGGCGGCCGTAAGCGAACCTGCGCAGCGACGCCGCGTCCTGCCAGAGGCTGAACGTTCCCTGTAAGCCGATCGGCGCCTCCCCGATGCCAGCCGCGAAGATCAGACCCTCGGCCTCGGCGAGGTCGACCGCCACCGCCGGCACCGCTTGGCGGAAGGCGAGGGTGTGCCGCAGGGCGATGCGGGCCCGGGTGATCACCGCGACCGCCGCGGGGGCGCTCGTGGGAGGCGGAACGTTCGACGCCGCCGGGTCGCCGAAGGGCTCCTGCCGTGACCATCGCCCACGTGACGACAGCGGGTGAAGGTCGATCCGCCAGCGTTCTTCGGCCAGCGACGACCATGCCGGCACCGCCGCGGATCGTTCGAAGGAACGGGCCGCCGACGGGGAGGACCAGACGGCGACCATCGCCCACTGGCACGGATCGGCGTCGCGCAGGGTGAAACTGCTCGCCGAACCGGTGCCCAGCAGTTTTGCGAAGGTCAGTCCCGGTGTGTGCCGCAGGGCGGTACGGTCGGCGGCCATCCGCGCCAGGGCGTAACCGATCCGTCGCCGGGGCACCCGCCAGAAGTCGACGGTGACAAGCGTGCTCATCGCCGCACCGATGACAGGCGCAGCAAGCTGTCCCGGGCGGCCCCGTACTTGTCGGCGAAGGCCGTGGCCACGGCCCCGGCGCCGTCGTTGTCGCGCAGGGGTACCATCCGGCACCGCCCGGTTCCAGCCAGTACATGCCGACCGTCGCCCGCCACCTCCGCGAGCAGGCCGTCCGGACCGCCGCGGCCCAGCAGCGCGACGAGGTCGGGGGAGGAGACGTACACCGCCCCGTCGAGGCGCACGAACTCGGTCTGTACCTCGAGATGGCCCGCGTCCGACGGGGAGACGCGCAGCGGCACCCGCAGATAGTCGTCCAAGGCGGTGCTCCCTTCCAGACTCCAGAGCCGCTCGAAGTGCTGTTCGACGAACTGGACCAGGGTGGAGGAGACGGCCGCCTCGTGCTGGGTCGCGGCGGCCGAGGAGTACCCGACGGGGAACGTCGAGACCAGCGCCCCGGTGTCCCAGCGGTGATACGTCGTCAGGGGCTGTTCGGTGTAGAGACGCACCGCGAGCCGGGAGCGCAGGACGGGAGCGAGCCGATCCCGCAGTGCCTCGAGGACCAGCAGGTTCGAGCGGATCATGCCCGGTACGTCGACGCTGTGCAGGAGGTCGGCGGCTCGTCCGGCCACGGCCGGGGAGTCCGGGTCGAGTAGGAGCACCTGAATGATCGCTCCGGCGTCGACCGCCGCGAGCACCGCGCCGGCGAAGGCGGTCCGGTGCTCGGGGGTCGCCAGATCCGTCCAGGTGTTGAGTAACCGGACGCTGCGCCGGGACGATGCGATCCGGGCGATGAAGTACGCCGGATCGAACGTGCTGAGCAGCCGCCCGCTGGTGAACTGGGTGGGCTCGGCCGTGACCGGTGCGCTCAGCCGTTCCTCGGCGGCCGGCAGCTCGGGGGAGCCCTGCTGACGTAGCAGCGTGATGCCCTGCTGCCAGGATCGCCGCGCCGCCGGATGGTCGTCCATCTGGGCGAGGATGTCACCCCGGCGGATGAGCACGCGTGGCTCCCAGCGGGTGTCGGGTAGCTCGGCGAGCAGCGGCAGGCTCTCGTTGTAGCTTGCCAGAGCCCGGTCCAACCGGTACTGGAAACGGTGGAGATCGCCCAACCGGCGCAGGGCCAGCGCCTCCAGCGGGCGGTTGCCGAGTTTGCGGGCGATCGACAGGCTCATCGTCAGGCAGTTGATGCCGTCGGTGAGCTCGTCGCGGTCGCCGTGGACCATGGCGACGTTCACCAGGGTCTCCGCCTCGGCCTTGCGGGCGCCGCCCCGGCGCATCATCTCCAGGCCGGCCTCGAAGTGGACCAGAGCCGCGGAGAACTCCCCCCGACCGCGGCAGGCGTCGGCCAGCCCGCGCAGCGTCCGGGCCTCACCCAGCTCGTCGCCGAAGTCGACGAAGATCTTCCGGGCGCGGGTGAGGCGTTCCGTGGCCAGCGTCAGGTGGTCGACCGTAGCCCGGTAGACCTCGACCGCCGGTTGATCGTCGGGGTCCGTGCCGTCCGCGTCCAGTCGCCAGAAGGCGTCCTCGAAGGCCAGCGTGATGTCGCGCTCGGCGAGGTTGGTCAGCAGCGTCGCCTCGGCGAGGCGGTGCCCGCCCCGGCGGGCCGCGGCCAGCCCCAGGACGTGGCTCTGCTCCCAGTCGCCCCAGTGCGCCGCGAAGGCGTAGAACTCGGCGGCCTCGGTGGCGAGCAGCCAGGTCGGCTCGTCGAGACCGGCCGCGTGGGCCTGGTCGATCAGGCTCAGGAGGTTTCCCCGTTCCCCGCCGAACCAGACCAGCGGCCGACCGACCAGGTCGGCGACGCCTGCCTGTTCAAACCGAAACACGGCCCCTGTCGTGAGCGCAGCCGCGTCCTCGGCGACGGGGGTGAGGGTGCGCACCCCGCCGGGGCTGAAGGTGTCGACCGCCTCCCGCAGCATCGCCAGATAGGCGTACAGCAGCCGCCCCAAGGCCGCCCGGTGTTCTCCGGACACGGTGGAGGGGGCCCCGGCAGCGTCGTGGTGCCCGTTGCCGGTGTGCCCGTTGCCGGTGTGACGGTTGTCCCCGCCGGCCTCGGGGATCCGACCCGGGGCCGCGGGGTGGCCGAGCGGGGTGCCGACCCCGGTCTCGCGCTCCCGGGCGAACACCCGGAGCAGGTCGTGAAAGCGGTAGCGCTCGGTTCCCGTCCGGTCGGCGCCACGTCGTTCGAGTAGCTGGGCGTCGGCGAGCCGGTCGACGACGTCCTCGGCTTCGTCGAGGTCGAGGACCGCCGCCGCGGCCCATGGCGCGAAATCGCTCATCGCGGGCAGCGACAGCAGCCGGAAGGCGCGCTGCTCGTCCGGCGGCCGGCCCTCGTAGCTCAGCGAGAAGCTGGCCCGGATCTCCAGGTCGCCGGCCTCCAGCCAGGACAGCCGGTCGCGTTCGTTGGCGAGCCGCCCGGCCAGGCGGGCCAGTTTCCAGTGCGGATGGGCGGCCAGCTTGCGCCCGGCGATCTGGATCGCCAGCGGTAGGTAGCCGCACAGGCCGACGATGTCACGCGCGGCCTCGGGCTCGGTGTCGACCCGCTGCGTGCTGACCATCTTGGCCAGCAGCTCCACCGCGTCACTGGGCAGCAGGACGTCCACCATCCAGTACGGGGCGCTCAGACCGTGCAGCCGCGACCGACTCGTGATGATGACCGCGCAGCCCGGGCTGGTCGGCAGCAGCGGCCGGATCTGTGCCTCGCCCCCCGCGTTGTCGAGGATGATCAGGACCTTGCGGGTCGCGAGCAGCTCCCGGTACATCTCGCCGAGATCGTCGGGGTCGGCCGGTACCGCGGAGCGGCTGACCCCGAGCGTCTGGACGAACCGGGACAGCACCCGGGCCGGGGCCAGCGGGCTGCTGTTGCCCCGCAGGTCCACGTACAGCGTGTCGGTGAACCCCGTGCGGACGCGATGCGCGATGTGCACGGCCAAGGCGGTCTTGCCTGCGCCGGCCTTACCCGCGAACGCCGCCACCACGGTTCCCCGTGACAGCCCGACCGGATCGGTCAGCATGGCGTGCACCTGGGCCTGGATCGTGTCGCGCCCGGTGTATTCGCGGATGTCCGGGGGCAGCTGGTACCCCCCCTGGCTCGTGGGCGCCACGGAGACCCGCCGGTCGAGCGAGCGGGGCGGGGTCCAGGCCAGGCTGGACGCGCCGCGCAGCACGTCCTCCTGCAGCTGCTGCAACATCGCGGAGTCCAGCCCCAGGTCGTGCGGCGCCTCCAGGCCCTCCCGGCAGGCCCGGGCCGCGTCCTCGATCCGACCGTCCCGGTAGAAGGCGAGAACCAGCTCTCGGCGCAGCCCGTCGTCGTGGGGGTGCCGTGTCACCAGCACGCGCAGATCCCCGATGACCTCGTGATGACGACCCAGGGAGAGATCGGCGGCGATCCGGGTCTTGGCGATGTCGAGCTGGAGTTCGTCGAGGGCGTCCACGTAGGCTCGGGTGAACGGGTAGTCGATCAGGTCGACCAGCGGCGGTCCCCGCCAGAGGGCCTGGGCCTCCTGCAACGGGGCGATCGCGCTCACCGGGTCACCGTCGTCCACCGCGCGCCGGCCTTGTTCCAGCAGCCGACGGGCCTGTTCGGAGTCGATCTGCTCCGGGCGCACGTCAAGGACGTACCCGGTCCCCTTGCGCAACAGCACCTCGGAACCGGTCTCCAGCCGCCGCCGCAGCTCGCTGACATGGGTACGCAATGTGGCCAGCGCCTTCTCCGGCGGTGGGTCCCCCCAGATCACCTCCAGCAGCCGGTGACCGGGCACCACCTGACCGGCTTCCAGCAGCAACGCGGCCATCAGCACCTTGCGCTGGGTGCCGCCGAGCACGATGGGTGCTCCCCCGGCAGTGATCTCCAACGGGCCGAGGATGGCGAACTGCAGGCTGTCGCGGTCAGGCATCTGGTCCTCTCGTACGACCCCCGGTGATGTCTGTATTACCGCAGCGTGCGCCGGGAGGGGACATGGCGGCAACTACCGATCTGGAACGGCCCCTGTCGTTTCCGCGTCAGGCCTGCTCCGGCGCCCGGTGTCCGGTGCGACGCGGGTGGCGGTCCGACTCCGTGGGGTGTCGTGTGACCCGATCGCGGAATCCAGGTGTTCCGATCAACGCATTCTCAATGGTTCTGGTGATTGTGCGTGCAGTGGGTGTTGATCGCTTGGAGGTGCACTGAGTCCACGAAATCGAGGCGGCAGACGGCCGGGAGACGGCCGGCGAGGCGGAGGGGGTTGGGAACATGGCGATCACGGTGCCCAGGAGCCTGGCGAGGCGGCCCGCGTCGGCGGTGACCCCGGCGGTGACCCGGACCAGGACACCGCGGACGATGGCCGGGGCGGACCTTCTCCTGCGACGTGCCGGCGGACTGCCGCATGAGCTGATCTTCCGGATCGAGTCGGTATCCCGGCACACCTCGGTCCGGCACGTGCACGTCGAGACCGACGAGGGCGCGCTGCTGGCCGACTGGTGGTCGCGGGGCCGGGTCGAGCTGATGGCGGCCGGCCGTTCGTGCTGGAGACCGACCTCGACGGTTTCGGGATCCGTCTGGTCGAACCCATGGGACGGGTGCCCCTGGCCGCCTTCGAGCCAGGCCGCCACGGGGGCTGGGTGCGCCTGTCGGACGGTGCCACGCTGCGTTGGCTCAGGCCGACCCGCGGCGAGTTCGCCAGCGGGCTCGTGGGTCACCGTGATGTGAACATCATCCGGTTTGCGCTGGACGGAACGGCGCTTGTCGTGGCCGATCCGGATGCGCTCGACCCGAGGGTTACCCGGGTGGCCCGGACGACAGGTGCGGATTCGGGACATGTCTGTCGGGGGAAAGCCGCGGACCCGCGGCTGGGATGGGTTCCCGACGTGGTGGCCCTGCTCGTCCTCGGCTGGTTTCTTCGGGTGGTCGAGTCCGAGGTCGCCGGATCTGCTCGATCGCGTGTTCGATACCTCGATGCTTGACGGGCGGCCCCGGCGAGGGTTCACTACTTCGTGATCGAATCTATGTTCGAGACTCGGGAGGTGTTGTGGCCACCGTGACCAGTCGGCCGATCAGTGGCTCGGACAGTGGCTCGGACCCGGCGGGAGGAGCGGCCCGCGGTAAGGGTGCGTTTGGCGGCCCCGGTGGATCTACCGGGGCGCACGGTGGATCAACCGGGCCGGTTGGACGGGCCCTGGTGTCGGCGGCGGGGTTGCCTCGCCGCTCCCGCGACGATCTGTTGGTCGCCGCCCGGCGCGGTCTCGGTGAGGCCGAGTACGCCCAGGCGGCCGGGGAGCGCTACGCCCTCGCCCACCTCGCGGCGCTGCGGGCGGCGGCCGCTGTCCTGGCGGACCGGGCCCGGCCCCGTCCCGGTCGTCGCGGTCGGCCCGTGAGTGCCTGGCGCCTGCTTGTCCGGGTGGCCCCCGAGCTCGCGGAGTGGGCGGAGTTCTTCGCGGCGGGGGCCGCCCGGCGATCGGCGGCCGAGGCCGGGCTGAAGGTAGTGACCAGGCGGGAGGCCGATGATCTGATCCGTCAGGTCGATCTGTTCATCGGGGTTGTCGAGGGCGTGCTGGGCCTGCCGTCCCAACCGATGATCGCCGGCGCCGGTCCGGTCGGGCCTGGGGAGGTCACGATGGTCATGTCGCCGGGCCGAGGGCAGGCTGACCGTGGTCGGCCCGGCGGCGCCCCGGGTGGGTGACGAGCGGTTGCGTTTACGGTGATCATCGGTCACTATCGGTTACTTTCCGAGGGGTAGTGGTTGGCGGAGCAGGAGATCATCGATGGTCCTCACCGGTTCTGAGCATCGGCACCGCGGCGCGCATCGGGCCGTGCCGTCCGCCGTTGCGCGTCGCAACATCTGGGTACTGCGGGTCGTAGGGCTGTCGGCTGGCGGGCTGGTTGTCGGGGTCGCCATAGGCCTCACCGTGGGTCGGTGACGCGCCTGGTCCTCCGGCGTGGGCGAGCGGGCTGACGGCGGCGCCGACGAAGCCGGCGTGAGGAGGCGCGACACGCATGACCAGCCATGTCACCGGCGCGGATCTGCGGCAGGCCGCGATCTGGCACGGCCTGCGGACGGTCCTGCCCGGATCGGCAGCGGGGGTTCCGGCCTGGTCGGTGGCCCCGGCGGCCACAGCCATCCCGCCGATCATCGTTGACGCGGGCGGTGGGAGTGGTGGCTTCGCCGTACCCCTGGCGGTCGAGGGCTACCTGGTGATCGTCGTGGACCCGTCGCCGGACGCCCTGGCAGCGTTGCGCCGTCGCGCCGACGAACGGGGCGTCGCCGACCGGGTCACGGCCGAGCAGGGCGATCTGGCTGACCTGACCGGCATCGTCGGAGCCGAGACCGCCGATTTGTTGCTGTGCCACTCCGTCCTCGACGTCGTTGACGATCCCGAGGCCGCGCTGGCGGGGGCCCTGCCGGTGCTGCGCCCGGGAGGCGTTCTCAGCCTCGTCGTCGCGGGCCGGGCTGCCACGGTGCTCGCCCGCGCCCTGGCGGGTCGCTTCGAGCAGGCGCAGGCCGTGCTGACCGGCCGGGGCGCCGGGGCGCCCCGGCCGCCCGCCGGGTTCACCACCGCCGAGATCGTCGCGCTGGTGAACGCGGCGGGCGCGGACGTCGTCGACGTCCACGGGGTGCGCGTGTTCGCCGACCTGGTCCCCGGGGCACGGGTCGACTCCGATCCCTTCACCGCGCAGCGGCTGCTGCGCCTGGAACTGGCCGCGGCCGCCCTGGAGCCGTTCCGTGACCTCGCGGCACAGCTGCACGTGCTTGCCCGCCGTCGTGCCGCTGGTACCGCTCGCGAAGCCGGCGCCGCCGGGTTCCCGTGACCGTGGATTTCCCGGTATGAAAGCAGGGCCGCGC
>NZ_CDXDOS010000084.1:0-13358 GCF_978021245.1 Frankia sp. CoBUL1 | reverse complement strand
CAGTACGACGATGAGGCCGACGGGAACGGCCACCGATCGGGTTTCGACGATTCCGCCGACGGGGGCCGCTGCTGGGCCACGGGGCGGGGCCGGGCCGGCGCCTGGGGAGACGGTGCCGCCTCCGCGGCACGGCCGGCGTAGGGCTGACCGGCGTGCGGAGAATCCACCCGGGGCTGGCCGCCGTGCCTCGGGCGGGCGTCCGGCGCCGGATGGCCCCCCTCGCCGGAATCGTCGAAACCCGATCGGTGGCCGTTCCCGTCGGCCTCATCGTCGTACTGGACGAATCCGCCGCGGCACGGTCGGCGGCCGGTGGCGGTACCAGCGCGGGTGGCGGCACAGGCGGACCGGCCGGCGGGGGCCTGTCGCGGGCCGAGTCGTTCCACCAACGGTCGCCGCCGAGGGGCCGGGGCTCATTCTCCCACCAGCGCCGCTGTTCATACGGGGTCGCAACGTGGGTCGGATCCGGCCGACCGGCCCCGGCGGCCCCGGCGAGCGCGGCCGCCCCAGCCCCGGCGGTACTGCGCCCCCGTGGCCAGGTCCCGTCGAGCAGTGCGGTCGCGGCGTCCCGCGCGTCACCGGCCCGGCCGCGTTCGCCGAGCAGGGTGAGCAGCAGGTTCTCGGTGGAGGGCCGGTCCCGGGGGTCGCGGGCGAGCGCGGACCGGACGATCGGCGTGAGATCCGGCGGCATGGCCCGCAGGTCCGGCTGACCCGTCAGGATCTTCTCCGACATCTCCAGGTAGGTGCCGTGGCCGTAGGGGTGACCGCCGGTGGCCGCGTAGCCGATCAGCAGTCCCCAGGCGAAGACGTCGACCGCCGGACCGAGCGCAGCGCCCTCCATCTGCTCGGGCGCCATCCAGCCGACCGAGCCGAGGACCAGACCCGTCTGGGTGCGGCCCTTCGTCATGTCGAGCGCGCGGGCGATCCCGAAGTCGATGACCCGGGGGCCGGAGTACGACAGCATGACGTTGCTCGGTTTGAGATCCCTGTACACGATGCCGGCCCGGTGGATGGCGGTGAGCGCGGACGCCACGCCGACCGCCACGCCCTGCAGTGTCGACAGCGGCAGCGGACCGGACGCGGTGACGGCCTGATCAAGCCGGACGCCGTCGATGTACTCCGTGACCAGATAAGGACGGCGCGCGTCGGGATCGGCGTCGAGTACCTGGGCGGTGCAGAAGGGCGCGACCCGCCGGGCGGCCGCCACCTCGTCCCGGAAACGTGCCCGGAATTCCGGGTCGGCGGCGAGGTCCGACCTGATCACCTTGATCGCAACGAACTTCTCGGCCGCGTCCTGGGCGAGGAACACCGTTCCCATCCCACCCGCGCCCAGCCGACCGACGACCTGGTAAACACCGATCGTGGTCGGATCATCGGGATGCGGCGCCTCGGCCGGATATCCGCCGATAGGCGAAACCCGACGCGCCGATCGTTCCGTCACTGTTCTCCCGCCCGTGTTATACCTCCGGCCGCGGCCCAGGTACCGTTCCGGCCTGGGAGCCGTCACCGGTGCCGCAATTGTCTCCCCGTGCAGGGAGACGAACCCATCATCACGCCACAGTCCGCCGTCGCCCAGTCTCTACGGGCATCCGCAACGGCGCTGAAGTCACGCTAACCCTCTCGAGTAAATCGATGTCGAGCGTTGTCCGCCAGCCGACGCGGCGGATCCGATCGTTCCCGCCAGCCGTATCCGAGGAGACCGCAGGTAGTCGACAACAACCACAGGTGGTCGACGACTCACCATTCCGCGGATGAAGGCGGGTGAGGCGTGTCTCCGGCAGGATGAGGGAGGGAACATCCACTGCTACCGGCCGGCTGCCCCGACAGCGCCGGTCGGCCGCCAAGCCTAGGGAGTCACCCGTGGTCACGCAGTCCGCCGATGCGCACCAGCCCGCGAACGCGGTCACGGAGACCGACCCCGCGGCCGGAGCGAGCGTCACCGGCGCCGTGCGGTCGGGGACGTCCCCGGTCGACACCGACGTCGACATGCTGATCGTAGGCGCCGGTCCGGCCGGCCTCTACGGCGCCTACTACGCCGGATTCCGCGGCATGTCGGTCGCGCTCATGGACTCGTTGCCCGAGGCCGGCGGTCAGGTCACCGCGATGTACCCGGAGAAGGTGATCTACGACATCGCGGGTCTGCCGGCCGTCCGGGGGCGGGAACTGATCGACGCCCTGTTGATCCAGGCGAACCAGTTCTCCCCCACCTACCTGCTGGGTCAGCAGGCCGCCGAGCTGGCCCACGAGCCGGACGCCGTGGTGGTGACCAGCAGCCAGGGCCTTCGGATACGCGCCAAGGTCGTCGTCATCACCGGCGGTCTCGGCACCTTCGCCCCCCGCCCACTGCCCACCGGCACCGCGCATCTGGGCCGCGGCCTGGTCTACTTCGTGCCCAAGCTCGACGTCCACACCGGCCAGGACGTCATCGTGGTCGGCGGCGGGGACAGCGCCTTCGACTGGGCGCTGGCCCTGGAGCCGATCGCCCGCTCGGTCACCCTCGTGCACCGGCGGGACCGGTTCCGGGCGCATATGTCCACAGTCGAGCGGGTCGAGGCGTCCTCCGTCGAGATCCTGACCTTCACCGAGGTCGCCATGGTCCACGGTGAGGAGTGGATCGAGAAGGTCGAACTGGTGCAGACCCGCACCGGCGACCGACATGTCCGACCCGCACAGGCGGTCGTCGCAGCGCTCGGATTCACCGCCGACCTCGGACCGCTGACCCGCTGGAATCTGACCATTGACAAGCGGCACATCGTCGTCGACCCGACGATGGCGACCGGGGTCGAGCGGATCTTCGCGGCCGGCGACATCACCGAGTACCCGGGGAAGGTCCGCCTGATCGCAACGGGTTTCGGGGAGGCCGCGACGGCGGTCAACAACGCGGCGCCGGTGGTGGACCCGTCGGCAAAGATCTTCCCGGGGCACAGCTCCGACGACGGCACCGGCGGCTGAGCGCCCGGCGGGCGTGGCCGACGGATGTGGCCGTTTCCGACCGGGCACCGGCGGACCCGCGGCGCACACTGGGAACATGCGCGGTCTACTGGTGATCGGTCACGGATCCCGGCGGGACGAGGCGAACGCGACGGTTCGGGAACTCGCCCACCGGCTCCTGGTAGATCCCGGCCATGTGGTCGCGCCATGGACGTGGGAGGCGGTCGAAGCCGCCTTCCTCGAAATCGCCCAGCCCGACATCGCCACCGGGTATGCCACCCTGGCCGACGCGGGATGCACCGAAATCGTCGCCTACCCGTTCTTCCTGTTCGACGGCAACCACACCCGCCGGGACATCCCGGCGGCACTGGAGGGCGCCCGCTGCCGGCACCCGACGACCCGATGGGTGCTGTCGGAGCCGCTCGGGCTGCACGCGAGCGTCGTCGACGCGGTCCGCGCGCGGCTCGACGACACCCTGCGTCTCCTGGTCCGCGAAGCCGATGCCGCTACCCTGAAGATCAACCCCCAGGCGAGCCGGCGGACCGGCTGGTGACGACGAAGTCCGCGACGGCGGCCGCGAGCGGATGGACCCCGGGTTCGGTGGGCACGATGTCCACCCGCATGCCCGCCGCCGCACAGGCCAGCGCGCTGCGTCGACCCATCGCCGCGATGAGCAGATCGGGCGGGAGAGGTCCGTAGATCTCGGCGGTGCTGCGGGCGGCGGTGGACGACGCGAAGGCCGCGACGTCGAAGTCGCCATGCCGGAGCTCCTCGGCGATCCGGGGATCCGGCTCGGCGGTCACGTCGGTGAGCAGCGGCACCCGGCGCAGGGAACACACCGCGTCCGGCGGGTCCGCCGCGCCGGCGATCAGCACCCGCGACGAGCCGGCGGGACCGGCAGGACCGGCAGGACCGGTCGACGATGGATCCGTGGACAGCGGATCCGTGGACAGCTCGGCGACGGGCACCGAGGCGAGGCCCAGGCCGTCAAGCGCTTCCGCGGCGTCCTCGCGGGCCGCGACGAGAGTCAGGCCGGCCAACGCCCGCACGTCGGTGCCGGCTCGACGCAGCAGGGTCACCACGGCGGCGACCTCGTCCGCATCGGCCAGCAGCAGGCCGCCCGCTCCCGGCAGCGCCGCCAGCAGCGCGGCACCGGCGTCCTTGACCGGCGCGGGCCGGGCAACGACGGTCTCGACCGCATCCGCGCCCAGCTGCCGCAGCCGGCGAGCCAGCAGACCCGGTCGCGGCCGGGTACGGGCCACGAGTACCCGGATCCCGGTGAGCGGCCCCGCCTCCAAGGCCAGCGCGTCCCGGCGCGCCGCGACCTCTCCGACCACGATCACCGCGGGAGACCGCACACCGGCCGCGATCGCGTCGATCGCCAGCGCGTCCAGGGTGGTCCGCAGGACCCGCTGCGCCGGGGTCGCCCCGCGCTCGATGACCGCGACCGGCGTCGCCTCGGGGCGACCGCCGGTGAGCAGCGCGTCGGCGATGTCCATGAGACGCGCCACCCCCATCAGGATGACGATGGTCGCCCGAGAGGCCGCGAGAGCGGCCCAGTCCACCGTCGACTCCGGATGGCCGGGTGGCAGGTGTCCCGAGACGATGGCAACTTCCTGCGCGAGACCACGATGGGTGACCGGGATGCCGGCACAGGCGGGTACAGCCAGCGCCGAGGTGACGCCGGGCACGACGGTGCACGCGACCCCCGCCGCGGTGCAGGCCTGCGCCTCCTCGCTGCCTCGCCCGAGCATGTAGGGATCGCCGCCCTTGAGGCGGACGACGCGCGCACCGGCGCGCGCCCGGCCGACGAGGAGCGCGTTGATCTCCTCCTGGGTCCACGACGGGGCGGCCGGGCTCTTGCCCACGTGGATGATCTCGGCGCCGGCCGGGGCGACGCCGAGGAGGACGGCCGCGGCGAGCCGGTCGGTGACCACGACGTCCGCGTTTGCCAGCACCTCACGGCCGCGAACGGTGAGCAGACCGGGATCGCCCGGACCCGCGCCGACCAGCCAGACCTCACCCACACTTCGCCCGTCCGTCACGGCGTGCACCGTACCTGCTCGGTTGTCTTCGAACACCGGCAGCCGGCAGGCCCGAGGAGGTCAGTGGATGCCGCACTCCGTCTTGATCGAACCGGCCCACCGGCCCTCCCGGCCGGCGCCCCGCCGGGTGCACGGCCAGCAGCCGACCGAGTCGTAACCATCGGAGAGGAGCGGGTTGACGATGACGCCGTGCTCGGCCACGTAGCGTTCGACGTCCTCGTCGGTCCAAGCCGCAAGCGGGTGGATCTTCACCTTGCCCCGTCGGGCGTCCCAGTCGACGACCCGGAGCTTCGCCCGGCTGGGCGACTCCGCCCGCCGCGACCCCGCGGCCCAGGCACGGTAGGGCGCCAGGGCCCGATCCAGCGGAACGACCTTGCGCATCCGGCAGCACAGGTCCGGGTCGGTCCGGTAAAGGTCCTGGCCGTAGACGGCGTCCTGGCCGACGACGGTGAGCTGCGGACGGGCGCTGATGATCGGCAGGTCGTAGGTTCCGGCCACCGCGTCCCGGGTACCGACGGTCTCGGGGAAGTGATAACCGGTGTCGATGAAAACCACGGGGACGTCGGACCGGATCCGGGCGAGCATGTCCACGAGGATCGCCTCAGCCATCGAGGCGGCGATCGCCAGCTTCGTCCCGAATTCCCCGACCGCCCAGCGCAGGATCTCCTCCGCCGGCGCGCCTTCGAGGTCGTCCCCGGCCCGCAGCGCCCGGGCCTGCAACGCGGCATCCATCAGCTCGTCTCCTCGTCGTCACGCAACCCGGCTCCGGCGACGCCGCGGGCGGATGCCGCGGTCGTCCACCGGGCAGCCGCCCGAGTGCTGTCCATTGCCGATCACCGTGCCGCCTGCTCTTCCGCCGTGCCGAACGCCCCGCCCGTGGTGACGGCGGTCCCGCCCGAGGCGACCGCGAGGGCCGTCAGACTCAGTCGGAAGCCCCGCAGGCAGGACCGGCACGCCCAGTACCCGTGGCCATGTCCCGCGCCGGAGCCCTCCGGCGGCGTGTCCGGGACGATGTCCTCCTCGCCGCAATACGGGCAGTAGAAGGGCACCACCCGCTCACCGCTAGCCATCTGCTGCACCGAGCGCCGTCAGTTGGGCCTCGTCGGCCCGCTCCGCCCAGTCCGCGAAGCTCTCCCCCGCGGTCCGGTCCGCCCGGTAGGTCTCCAACACCGCGACGACGTAGTCGACGAGGCCGTCGGCGGTCACCTTCAGACCACGCGACTTGCGGCCCAGCCGCGACCTGGTGCCCAGGTGCCCGCCGAGGTGGACCTGGAAGCCCTCGACCATCTCACCGGTGGCGTCGTCCGCTACCAGGGAGCCCTTGAGCCCGATGTCGGCGACCTGGAAGCGGGCGCAGGCGTTGGGGCAGCCGTTGACGTTGATCCCGATCGGCTCGTCGAAGTCGGGCAGCCGGCGTTCGAGCTCGTCGATGAGGTCGCGGGCCCGACCCTTGGTCTCGACGATCGCCAGCTTGCAGAACTCGATACCGGTGCAGGCCATCGTGCCGCGCCGGAACACGCTCGGGCGGACCACCAGGTCGAGCGCACCGAGTTCGGCCTCCAGCGCGTTGACGTCCGCGTCGGCGACATCGAGGATGACGATCTTCTGCGTCGTCGTGGCGCGGATGCGGCCCTGCCCGAACCGGTCGGCGAGGTCCGCCACCGCGCTCAGCGTGGTCCCGCTGAGCCGACCCGCCCGCGGTGCGAACCCCACGGCGTTGCGGCCGTCGCGCTGGCGGTGCACCCCGATGTGGTCGCGCCCCTCGCCGCGCGGCGGGGCCGGCGGCGGGCCATCGGGCAGCGCCGAAGCCAGGTACTCCTTCTCCAGAGTCGCGCGCACCCATTCGGCGCCCATGTCCGCGACCAGGAACTTCAACCGGGCGCGGGTGCGCAGCCGCCGGTAGCCGTAGTCTCGGAACAGCGATACGACGCCGTGCCAGACCTCGGCAACCCGCGCCGGCGGCACGAACGCGCCCAGCCGCACGCCGAGCCGTGGGTTCGTCGACAGACCGCCACCGACCCACAGGTCGTAGCCGGCTCCCAGCTCCGGATGGACGACCCCGACGAACGCGATGTCGTTGATCTCGTGCAACGTACAGTGGTCGGCGCAGCCGGAGATGGCGCTTTTGAACTTACGGGGCAGGTTGGCCAGCGTAGGGTCGCCGATGAACCGGCGGACGACCTCGTCGATCGCCTCGCTCCCGTCGATGATCTCGTCACCGTCGACCCCGGCGAGCGGGCAACCGAGGATCACCCGGGGGGTGTCGCCACAGGCCTCGGCGGTGGTCATGCCAGCGTTCTCCAGCGCCGCCCAGATCGCCGGCACATCCTCGATCCGGATCCAGTGGAGTTGGATGTTCTGCCGGTCGGTGACATCGGCGACGTCCCGGCCGTAGCGGGTGGAGACGTCGGCGATCACCCGGAGCTGATCCGAGGTCATCCGGCCGCCGTCGAGCCGGATGCGCTGCATGAAGTAGGAGTCGTCCAGTTCCTCGGGTTCGAGGATCGCCGTCCGCCCGCCACTGATCCCCGGCCGGCGCTGGGTGTACAGACCCCACCACCGGAACCGGCCCCGCAGGTCCTGGGGATCGATCCCGTCGAAACCGGTACGCGGGTAGAGGTTGAGGATGCGGTCCCGCACCTCCAGGCCGCCTTGGTCCTTCTTCATCCGCTCGTTCGCGTTGAGCGGCTCGGAATATCCCAACGCCCACTGGCCCGCTCCCTTGGGTCGGGACGGGCGCGCGGACCGGGCAGGAGAAGTCATGAGATCTCTCGGTGCGCAAGGAAGTCGCGGCGCCGACAGCGGGCGCCACGAACGGAGACGTCAGCGGGGGCGGCGACAGCCGGCGCTGGAGACCCGCAGCAGGTCGACGTGCAGACGGGCAACGAGCATCGGCTCGATCACCAGGCACGGCACTGCGGGGGACGACGCAGCCCGGCGCCGACGAGAGGCGCCGACCGGAAGGCCCGACGCCTGCCCAACCGGCACCCCACCAGCGAGGGCGCACGTAGTCACGAGCCCATGTTTCCACAGAAGTACGGCCGATGGGCAAGTCGGGGCACTGTCCGGCCTACTTCGACCCGCCACTCTGCTCCAAACTGCAACAAACCGGACGGCCAGCCCCGAGATCGTCCGTCATGGCCGATGTGGCCGATGTGGCAACCATGACAGCCACTGAGCATAAAACTCTATTATGCCAGTGGAGAAAATGAACAATTTTGCCGGTCACAAGATCGCTCAGATCGTCCGGTGGACGGCGCACAGCCGTCGGAGCTGCTCCACCAGCGGACCGGCGGCCAGCCCTTTCTCCAGCAGGGCGTCCGCGCCGAGTTCCAGCACCTGGTCGAGCAACGCATCCTCGGAGAATCCCGTGAAAATCACCACCGTGGCCCGCGGCACGACCCGCCGGATCCGCGGCAGGGCGGTGATGCCGTCGAGGACCGGCATGGCCAGGTCGAGCAGCACGAGGTCCGGCTCGGTGCGGACAACCTCGTCGATCGCCTCCGCGCCGTTGGACGCGGCGCCGACGATCACGAAGTCGGGTTCGGTCTCCAGCAACAGGCACAATAGTTCGCGCACGCCGTCCGCGTCGTCAACGACGACCACACGCCGTGGACCGGGCGGAGGCACCTGCTCCCCCGGAGCGGAACCACGGCCCGCAGCGGAACCGCCGACCAGGCCGACGGCCTTCTCCCCGACGAGCCCGACGGTGTCGGCATCCACCGAACGGCCGGTATCCACCATTCTTTTGTACGCGCCCCGCCCGACCCCGCGCATCGTCATTCAGGATGGTTTCCGAGGATGACCCACGTTGGCCATCAGGCCGATACCCGCAGACCGTCGCGAAGCACCGCAGCCTGGACGCGGCCGCGATAGCACACCATGCGGGAATAGCCCGTCCGGACGAGCCCTCGGCGATTCCGCTGCTTTCCGCCAACACTTCCGTGGCAACGCTCGCATTTCCCAACAATAACCCAAGAAGGTCGGCATAATGTCTCGACGGAGGCGCGGTACGACGGAGGACTTCCACGCTACGATCAATCGGTCGACCACGAAGCGCGACGCCGATCAACTTCGCCTCCCACGCGACAACCGAGAGTAATCATTAGAACTGGATGTGTATGGGACTTTTGGCCTCTAGTCAACTAGGGTGCAGCCTGGAGTAATCTGATCACTATCGGTGACTCTCTACTGGCCATCGGGCGGGCGACCGTCAGGCGGACGAGCAGAGACAGCACACGACTGCTGAGCTTCCCTCCTCGGGAGGCGGGACCTTGCCACGCGGAAGGACGTCACAGATGCGGCAACGGAGCCGAGGCCGGCACGATGCGGCGACCGCCGAAGACCTGCTACCCGCTGAGGTCCGACGGCGGCGCTGTGAACGTGTCCTCTCTCGGGAGGAGCTCGCCCGACGCACCGGCTACAGCCGCCAGTACATCGGTCAGCTCGAACAGCCCAGCCGAGGCATCCCCTCCCGGCCGGTGATCGCCGCAGTCGACGCGGCGCTGGAGGCCGGGGGCGCCCTCATCGACCTGCGTGAGGCAGCCGTCGCCGCCCGGGCGGAACGCCTGCGTCGCCGACCCGATCCGGAGCGGGAGTCCCGCCGCCGGGTTTCGGATCTGCTTGACCACCGCCGGTCGGACACCGAACTGGACTACCTCGATCGGTTGGTGGCCGATCTGATCGCCAAGGCCGATCGGCTCGATCCACAGGACGTCACCGCCCAGGTGCTGGAGCAGCAGAACGTCGTCGACAACCTGCTACACACGCCCATGCTGCCGCACCAGCAGTTCCGGCTGTTCATGCTCGCGGGTCACCTGGCCGGGCTGCTCGCCATCTCCCTGTTGGACGTGGACGAGCTCGCGGGAGCCAGCACCTGCTGCCTCGAGGCGGCGGTGTTCACCGAGCTGACCGGTCACGAAGGACTACGGGCTTGGACCCTCGCGGTCAACAGCCTCATCGACGCGGCCGCCCGGCAGGTCTGCGAGGGCACCGAACCCGGCATCGTGTCCGGCGACGGCCCCAGGGCCCCCGTGCCACCGGACCCACGGTCCGGGCCGCCAGGTGAGCCCAGCGCTCCGAGGTATGCTCTGGCCGGCGGGGATGATTCCGGTGGCGAGACTCTCGACGAGATGTTGATCGCGCCGGGCGGGCGAGCCACCCCGCCCCGGTTGATCGCGCTGGTAAAGGGCCGTATCGCGCGCTTCGCCACGGCGAGTACGCGCCGAGCGGTTCCGATTCCGCCGACCAGTATCTCCCACGCGTTCCGACCACCGGTCTGAGTGGCGCTCAGACGTCCGCGAAACGCAGTTCGCGCAGCGCCGGAACATCACCTCGCCGCGCGGCACGGCCGGCGAAGGCGATAATCCCCGCCTGCTGGCGCGCACCAAGCCGAAAGTCGAGAGTGGTGAAATACCGAGCCAGCGTGCCCGGATCGAACACCTCAAAACGGGCCGCCCGCGCCGCGACCTCGTCCACATCACGCAGCGCCAGGTCGAGTCCGGAGCGGAACGCGCCGTGCACCTCCTTGACCACCCCGGGACGGCGTTCGGCGAAGGACCGTCGGGCGGCCCACACGGCGAACACCATGGGCAGGCCGGTCCACTCCCGCCAGGCGGCACCGAGATCGATGAGCCGGAGAGGATGGTCCGGACCGCCCCGCTCGGCGTCGTAGGTCGCCCGTAGCGCGGCATCCCCGATGATCACCGCGGCATCCGCCTCCCGCAGCATCGACGGCAGGTCCGGCGGCATCGTCACGTACTCCGGTCGCAGGCCGTGGCACTCCTCCAGCAACATCCGGGCGAGCAGCACGCTGGTCCTGGACGTCGAGCCGAGCGCGACGGTCCGGATCTCCGCGAGCGGCGCCGCCGTGCTCAGCACGACGGACAGGACCGGACCGTCGGAGCCGACCGCGAGGTCGGGCAGCACGACGAGCTCGTCGGCATGCCGGAGGTACTCCACCAGGCTGATCGGACCGATATCGAGATCGCCGACGACCAGCGCGTCGTTCAGCCGGTCCGGGGTGTCCTTCGTCAGCTCGATGTCGAGCAGAGCACCGGAGTGGACCAGTCCCCAGTACAGCGGCAGGCAGTTCAGAAACTGGATGTGCCCCACCCGGGGACGGGCCTGGGTATCGCCGTCGTCGTCCGCTCCGGCTCCAGTCAACACCGTCCGCCCCGGCGCTCCTCCATGACCTCGATGACCACGCGGCGCTGGCGCAACGCCAGGGGATAGCTGAGCAGCCCGCTGAACACCACGGCCAGGGCGAAGGCCAGCAGCCCGTTCACCCCCAGCAGCAGGACCACGGCCAGCACCGCTCCGAAGAGCACCACGCGTACCGCGAAGTACCGCAGGTTGATGCCGAGCAGGCCGCGCTCGCCCGCCTGGCCCGATTCGGTCGGCGAGTCGGGCATCGCCCGCTGTGGCCACGAAACCCGCTGTGGCCACGAAACCCGCCGCCTACGCAATTGCACCATCACGTCCTCCGTCTCTTCGTCGGCACCCAGCCGAGCCGGCGCAGTACGGTCGGGAAGAAGCCCAGCCCCAGGAAGACGACGAACAGACCCAGCAGGCCGGCGGCACCGATCGGCAGACCGATCCAGTCGAGCACCACGTACCCGGCCACCCCCGGAAACAGGATCACCAGGAAGGCCAACACAAAGATCGATCCGATGCCGGGTGCTCCGTGGGGCCGGACAGGCCCGGAACCCCCGGGCGCCGGCGACTCCTCGGATCCGCGGGCCGGCCCCGGCCCCTCCCCGGTGCCCATCCGGTCCACCGGTCAGGCGTCGATCGAGGTCGGGACGTCACGCCGAGCCGGGTCGGGACCGTCGTAGACACGGATCTCCCGGTAGCGGGTGTCCCGCTCGACCGGGCGGAAGCCGGCGTCGCGGATGATTGCGAGCAGATCCTCGCGGGTCATGGTGTGCGGCGTCCCGAACCGGTCCGCATCGTGCGTGATCTTGTACTCGACAACGGAACCGTCGAGGTCGTCGGCGCCGAAGTTCAACGCGAGCTGCGCCGTGGTGAGACCATGCATCACCCAGAAGCACTTGATGTGGTCCACGTTGTCGAACAGCAGCCGGGAGACAGCGAACGTCTTCAACGCCTCGGCCCCCGTCGCCATCGGCTGGTTCATCAACCGGTTGCGCGGGTCACCGGCGGCGTCGTGCTGGAAGCGCAGCGGGATGAAGACCGTGAACCCGCCCGTGGAATCCTGCAGCTCACGCAGCCGCAGCACGTGGTCCACCCGGTGCCGGGGGTCCTCGATGTGCCCGTACAGCATCGTGCACGGAGTGCGCAGGCCCTTGGCGTGGGCGAGCCGGTGGATGCGCGACCAGTCCTCCCAGTGCGTCTCGTGACCGACGATCTTCTGGCGGACCTCCCAGTCGAAGATCTCCGCGCCGCCGCCGGTGAGCGACTCGAGTCCCGCGTCGATGAGCTCGTCGAGGATCTCGTCGGCGGACAGGCCGCTGATCTTCTCAAACCAGTGGATCTCGGTAGCGGTGAACGCCTTCAACGCGACGCCGGGCAGCGCCTTGCCGAGCTCCCGCAGCGAGCGCGGATAGTAGCGCCAGGGCAGCGTCGGATGCAGACCGTTGACGATATGCAGCTCGGTGATCCCGGCCGGCTCCATCTCCTTCGCCAGCCGGACAGCCTCCTCGATGCGCATGGTGTAGGCATCGGACTCACCGGGCTTGCGCTGGAACGAGCAGTACGCGCAGGACGCCGAGCAGACGTTCGTCAGGTTCAGATGCCGGTTGACGTTGAAGAAGGTCTTGTCGCCGTTCTTTCTGGTGCGAACCTCGTGGGCGAGACCGCCCAACCAGACGAGGTCGTCGCTGGCGTACAGCGCCTCCCCGTCGGCACGGCTCAGCCTCTCGCCGGCGGAAACTTTGGCCTCGATCTCCCGCTTGAGCCCAGCATCCATGCCTTCCAGCCTAGCCCGCCGGTCTCGGTGTCCTCGGATGCGAGCACGGCTGCCCGGTCACAGCCGCCCCGCGATCCGGCGGGGCGTCCGACTACTCGCGGCTACCCGGCGTTCCAGCTGTTCCCGCCGTTCCTGGCGTTCCCGGCGTTCCCCGCATCCGGGCGCTGAGCGGCCCGCTGTGCAGCCCTGCGCTGCATCCGCCCGAGCGGCCAGGTCAGCAGTCCGGCGACAGCGAACCCAACGAGCAGCGCCATCAGCAGGTTCAGCCCGACGGTCACCAGGATCACGGTGATCACGGCGAGGGCTGCGACGCGGATCAGGAAATACGGCAGTTGCGCGCGCAGGTTCACGTCCTGCGGCGCGGGCCGCTCGGCGCGAGTGGGACGACCCGGCCGCGCCGAGGCACCGCGGCCGCCCCCCGCCGAGGCGGATCTGCGTGCCGTGGCCCCGTCCAC
>NZ_CDXDOS010000083.1:0-13439 GCF_978021245.1 Frankia sp. CoBUL1 | reverse complement strand
CTTCCGGAGCCTGCCGTGACCGCCACCTACGCCCTGACCCTGCCCCGGCGTCCAGTTCCGGCCCCCGGAATGCGCCGCCTTCCCATCACCCCCCACGAACCGCCCTATGACGACGAGGCCGGCTCCTCGTCGGCCGGCGCCCCGACCCGCTCGTCGACAAGGCCGCCCCGACCCCGGGTGCGGCCGGCCGGACGCACCACCGCCGATCGTCCAGGCCGGCCCGTGACCGCCCCGGGAGGCGGCGGACGCCGCCGTGGCGGTGCGGACGGCCAGACCGAGCCCGGTGGCACGACGGTCGATCGGACTCCTCGGCACCTCGCCATGCCCGAGCGCACGGTCACGGGCACAGGCATGGGATCAGCGGCGTCACACGCGGTGCCGGGTCTCGATCCGGTAGCCGGTCCGCGGCCGGGACACCCCACCGGGAGTCGGACGAACCCACCGCCCCGGGAAACGGCGGTGGTCATCGTCAGAGCGATCGTCGAGACGCTCGGCGGGGTGCGCCCGGCCTCGCATCTCGCCGGATGGACGACGCCCCGCCTGCAGAACGATCTCGAACGCATCGTCGCCCAGACCACGGATCGCAGGCGGGGTCAGGTCCGCAGCGTACGGGTCAGCGAACCGCGCCCCGGAGTCGCCGAGGTCTCGGCGGTCATCAGCCGAGGTGCCCGGGTGGCCGCACTCGCGCTGCGCATGGAGTCGTCCAGCGGACGCTGGCGGGTGACGACCCTGCAGGTGGGTTAGTGCGGCCACCGGCCCCGGAGATGGATCACTCGGTGTTGCGGCGCGCCGGGTCGCCGTGGCAGCGCTTGTACTTGCGGCCCGACCCACACGGGCAGGGTGCGTTGCGAGCGGGACGCGTGCCCGCACCGGGCTGCGCCGTGCCGGCCTCGCCGCGGGCGGCGCTGAGCGCACCGTCTCCAGCCGGGCGGCCCAGTCCCGACCTGCCATCCACGGTCGTGACCGGCCCGGATCCACCGTCGACCGACGGCGCGGTGTAGCGCAGGCCACCGGTCGGCCGCCGCGGCTCGAGCCCCTTGACGAAGACCGGCGGCGGTGCGGACGGAACCGGTGAAGGGGGTGGCGGAGTCTGACGGGCCGCCGCGGGGCGAACGGGCTGCGCGTCCGCGACGGGACCGGCGCCGTCCGGAATCGTCGGCACCGCCGGAGCGGGCAGGGTCGCGGCTGCGGCCGGCGGTGCGGGAGCGGCGGACACGGCCGGCTCGACGCCCACCGACTTGGCGGCCTCCTCCTGCCCCGCGACCTGGACCTCGACGTTGAACAGCAGCCGGACGGACTCCTCCTTGATGCCCTCCATCATCGTCTGGAACATGTCGAAACCCTCACGCTGGTACTCGACCAGCGGGTCCCGCTGTCCCATCGCCCGCAGCCCAATGCCCTCCTGCAGGTAGTCCATCTCGTAGAGGTGCTCGCGCCACTTGCGGTCCAAGACCGCGAGGACGACCCGTCGCTCCAGCTCCCGCATGATCGGTCCGCTGTCGGGGCCGTCGCCGAGGTCGAGTTCCCGCCGGTCGTACGCCTCCTGCGCGTCGACCTGGATGTCCTCGAGCAGGTGATCGGCAGTGAGCCCGTCACGATCATCGACATCGGGTGCCACCACACCGACCGGGTAGAGCTGCCCGAGCGCCGTCCAGAGCGTGTCGAGATCCCACTCCTCCGGGTACCCGTCGGCGGTGGCGCCGCGCACGTATCCCTCGACGGTGTCGTCAACGAAGTGACGCACCTGCTCGTGGAGATCGGCACCGCCGAGGACCTTGCGGCGCTCCTCATAGATCACGGTGCGCTGCTTGTTCATGACCTCGTCGTACTTGAGGACGTTCTTGCGGATCTCGAAGTTCTTCCCCTCGACCTGGGTCTGGGCCGATCGGATCGCCCGAGTCACGATCTTCGATTCGATCGGGACGTCCTCGGGGATGTTCAGCCGATCCATGATGCCCTCGACCGCAGCCGCGTTGAACAACCGCATGAGATCGTCACCGAGGGAGAGGTAGAAGCGCGACTCACCGCGGTCGCCCTGCCGGCCGGCCCGGCCACGCAGCTGGTTGTCGATGCGCCGGGACTCGTGCCGCTCGGTGCCGAGCACGTACAGGCCGCCGGCGTCGACGACCTCCTCGTGCTCGGCCTTCACCGACTGCCTGGCCTTCTCCAGGGCCTCCTGCCAGGCCGCCTCATAGTCCTCGGGGGTCTCGATCGGCGAGAGGCCGCGCTGGCGCAGCTCGGCCTGGGCAATGAACTCCGGGTTACCGCCGAGCATGATGTCCGTACCACGACCGGCCATGTTCGTCGCCACCGTGACGGCGCCCTTGCGGCCCGCCTCTGCGATGATGGCCGCCTCCCGCTCGTGGTGCTTGGCGTTGAGCACCTCGTGCGGCACACCACGCTTGCGAAGCTGCTTCGAGAGGTACTCGGACTTCTCGACGCTGGTGGTGCCGACCAGGACCGGTTGGCCCTTCTCGTGCCGCTCGGCGATGTCCTCCACCACGGCGTCGAACTTCGCGATCTCGGTCTTGTAGACGACGTCCGGCTGGTCGAGCCGGATCATCGGCTTGTTCGTCGGGATGGGGACGACCCCGAGCGAGTAGATCTGGTGGAACTCGGCCGCCTCGGTCATGGCGGTACCGGTCATGCCGGAGAGCTTGTCGTAGAGCCGGAAGTAGTTCTGCAGCGTGATCGTCGCGAGGGTCTGGTTCTCCTGCTTGATCTCGACCTTTTCCTTGGCCTCGATCGCCTGGTGCATTCCCTCGCTGTAGCGACGACCGTGGAGCACGCGGCCGGTGAACTCGTCGACGATGAGAACCTCACCGTCGGTAACGATGTAGTCCTTGTCCCGCTTGTAGAGCTCCTTGGCCTTCAACGAATTGTTCAGGTAGCCCACGAGCGGGGTATTCACCGATTCGTAGAGGTTCTCGATGCCGAGCTGGTCCTCGACCTTCTCGACCCCGGACTCGGTGATGGCCACCGTCCGCTTGCCCTCTTCGACCTCGTAATCGACATCGCGTTCGAGCAGCGGGGCGATCCGGGCAAACTCCGTGTACCACCTGGTCGGATGATCCGCTGGACCGCTGATGATCAACGGCGTGCGGGCCTCGTCGATGAGGATGGAGTCCACCTCGTCGACGACCGCGAAGTTGTGGCCACGCTGGACGAGCTCCTCCGAACTCCAGGCCATGTTGTCACGGAGGTAGTCGAACCCGAACTCGTTGTTGGTGCCGTAGGTGATGTCGCAGGCGTACTGGGCCCGCCGGACCGCCGGCGGCATCTGCGGATGGATCACCCCGACGGTGAGGCCGAGGAAACGATGGACCCGGCCCATGTTCTCGGCGTCGCGCTGGGCGAGGTAGTCGTTGACGGTGATGACGTGCACACCCTTACCGGCCAGCGCGTTGAGGTAGGTTGGCAGGGTCGAGACCAGCGTCTTGCCCTCACCGGTCTTCATCTCGGCGATGTTGCCGAGATGAAGGGCCGCGCCCCCCATGATCTGCACATCGAAATGCCGCTGGCCCAGCGTGCGCCGCGCAGCCTCGCGCACGGCGGCGAAGGCCTCGGGTAGCAGGTCGTCGAGGGTCTCCTTCCCGTCCGCGAGCCGCTGGCGGAACTCGTCGGTCATGCCTCGCAGTTCACCGTCGGACAGGCCGGTGAAGTCGTCCTCGATCAGGTTCACCTGCTCGGCGATCGCCTTGAGCTTGCGCAGGATCCGGCCCTCGCCGGCACGCAAGATCTTGTCTAGTACCACGGGCGAAACTCCTCCGGCAGGCGCGTCGGCGAGGTCACCGACTCCACGATGCTAGCCCTTCGACAGCCGCCTACAACATCCATCCGCGCGCGGTTCCTCCGGCTGGGACCGGTGAGGAGCGGGCGACGGGAAGGGGTGCCGGCGAGCGAGGCCAGGGGTCGTACGGACGGGAACGACCAGAACGGGATGACAACACGGCGTGCATGGTCCGCCCATGCCACGCCGCACTGTCCAACGACCGGGAGCGCGGATGGGTGCCCTGGATCGGCGGCAACGGTGGCGGCCGGTGCAAGGTTGGAGTGTGGCACCTCTCGAACCGGCGGAGATCACGGCGGGCCGCCTACATCTGCGCCCCTGGCACCCCCGGGACGCCGACGCCGTACACCTGGCCTGCCAGGACCCGGAGATAAGCCGGTGGACGAGAGTCCCGACGCCGTATCTGTACCAACACGCGGTGGACTTTGTCTCACGCCAGTCGCCGCAGAGCTGGGCCAGCGGGACCGGGGCGCTGTTCGCGGTGGTGGATGCCACGACCGAGCAACTCCTTGCCTCGGTCGGACTGACGGATCTCTCCGGCGACGGCGACGCGAAGATTGGTTACTGGTGCGCGGCGCCGGCGCGCGGGCGGGCAGTGACCTCCCAGGCCGTTGCCGCGCTGACCCGCTGGGGTTTCGGAGCTCTGGGGCTGGCCCGGATCGAGTGGCGGGCCGCGGTGGGCAACCTCGCGTCCCGCCGCGTGGCCGAGAAGGCCGGTTTCACCGTGGAGGGCACCCTGCGCCGGGCCCTGCTGCTGGGCGACGGTAACCGGAGGGACTGCTGGGTGGGATCGCTCCTACCGGACGATCCCGCGCCGCGGTGACGCCCCCCGACCGGGCCTCAGGTGATCTCGAGCAGCTTCTCCCGGACCGCGTACACGACCGCCTCCATCCTGGAGTGCAGCTGGAGCTTCTCCAGGATGTTGCGGATGTGGTTCTTGACCGTGTTCTCACTGATGTAGAGCTGCTTGGCGATGTCACGGTTGTTCATGCCCTTGGCGACGAGCCGCAGCACCTCCATCTCCCGGTCGGTCAGCCGGGGGGTAGGGAGCTGCGGACGGTCATCCTTGTTCTTAATCATGGCTGCGAACTCGCTGAGCAGCTTCGACGCCATGGACGGGCTGATGAGGCTCTGCCCCCCGTACACCGCGCGGATGTCCGCGGCGACCTCGTCGATAGAGATCTCCTTCAGCAGGTAGCCCATGGCCCCCGCCTTAATCGCGTCATAGAGGTCGGCCTCCTCGTCGCTGATGGTCAGCATGACGATCTTGGCGCTCGGGACAGCCTCCTTGATGGCGCTCGTGGCGTCGATCCCGCCACGGCGCGGCATCCGCACATCCATGAGCACGATGTCCGGCGCCATCTCCTTAGCCATGGTCACCGCCTCGGCACCGTCCGCGGCCTCCCCGACGACCTCGATGTCAGCCTCCTGCCCCAGCACCATCTCCAGCCCACGCCGGAACAGCGCATGGTCGTCAACGATCAGCACCCGGATGGGGTTCGCCTCCGATGGCGTCGGCAGCCTCTCCTCAGAGCGCTGCTCCTCCACCGTCATCTGACCTCCCTGGACCACTGCCCGCGGCGCACCGCCCCGCGTGCCTCCACGCGGGGCGGTGCGCCGTGTACTCCGACACCCGAGGCAAATGGTCGCACGTCGGCCGGCGGACTCGGCCTTCAGATCGTCTAAACGGCGGCGGCCGAGCTCACGAAGGCGCCTCGGGTTGGCGACGGCCGCTCGTCCCGCTGGTCGGCGCCTCCCGGCCCCGACCTGCCGGCCGCCGCCGAACCGGACAACCGGATGACACCGTAGTCGTAACCGACCCGCCGGTAGACAACGCTGGGGAGACCAAGATCGACATCGAGGAAGAGATAGAAATCATGCCCCACCAGTTCCATGTTGGACAGAGCCTCCTCCAGCGACATCGGCTCCGCCTCGTGGGTCTTCTCCCGGACAATCAGCGGAGCCTGCTCGCTCTGCTCGCCCGCACCGATCCTGGCGGTGGATTCGTCGGCCGGGGCGGCGACGACCGGCCTGGATCCGCCGCTGCCACTCCTTCCGGCGGCACCGGCCTCCTCGGCACCGGTCGGTAGGGCAGCCGCCGGCTTCGTGCCCTCCAACGGCATGAGACTGCCGAGCGGAACCGAGGTGATCCCGGTCGGCTTGGCTCCAGCGTGGTTGGCGTGGTGGCGGACCCGCCGGTCGGCGGCCCGGCGCAGCCGCTCGGCCAGTTTGCCGGCGGCCAGGTCGAGGGCGGCGTAGCAGTCGGCCGCGGCGGCCTCGGCCCGGATCACCGGACCCCGTGAGTACACGGTCAGCTCGACCCGGTCGCAGACGTCGGACAGCCGGGGGTTGCGTTCCTTCGACAGCTCGACATCCACCCGGATGATGTTGGAATTCAGCCGTTCCAACTTGGCGATCTTGGCCTGGACATGATTGCGGAACCGTTCCGGAACCGCGGTGTGCCTGCCCTTGACCACGATGTCCACGCGATCCACCTCCTGTTCGCCTGTCCGACGCCCACGGCCCTCGCCAAAGCTGCCGACCGTGCGCCGGTGTCTCGGAGCTTCCGGAGGGAACCGTCTCCGCCGGGCCGAGACGATCCCCCGGGCGCCCTATCTACGGTTGTCGCACCTTCCCAACGTTCTGCGGCTGGCTGCCCGCATTCGGCTCCCTTCCCTTCAGCGGCGGCGCTACTCCGTCCGCCGGCCCGGTATCCGCACGACGAGTGCACTGCGACCGACAAGTGGTCACTCCCGCTCCGTCGGGCCACTCGGCCGTTGCGCCGACTGCCTGGTCAGGCGGTGCGTACTGGTAGTTTCACCCCGACGGCCCCGTCATTGCGAGCAAGCGGTCCCGTCCGCGCGTCGGGCTCGAAGCAGCCACCACGGCGACG
Organism: Frankia sp. CoBUL1; assembly: GCF_978021245.1. NCBI lineage: Bacteria > Bacillati > Actinomycetota > Actinomycetes > Frankiales > Frankiaceae > Frankia > Frankia sp. CoBUL1. The sequence continues at coordinate 6,756 of NZ_CDXDOS010000083.1, read as the reverse complement.
GCGCTCGCCCGCAGGGCGCCGGCTCGTAGGGCCCGTACCGCCTCACCCGCTGTGGCTCCCGTCGTCAGTACGTCGTCGACCACGACGATGCACGGGTCCGCGGGAGGTCCGTCCGAAAGATCGTCGGCGGCCCGCACCAGCCGGGCCGTGCGGGCAGGACCGACCAGGCCGAAGGCGCCCGTGAGGTTGACGAACCGTGCCGCCGCCCCCAGCCCGGCTTGGTCCGCCGTGTGCCGCACCGGCCGCAGCACGGGAGCGATTCCGACCCGGTGCCCGCGTCGGCGCAGGACCGCGGCCGCCACGGAACACAGCAGCTCTAGGTGGTCGAAACCACGCCGACGCCGCGCGGCGCGGTTCGAAGGCACCGGGACCAGCACCACACCGCGCCCGCGAGGACAGCGACCGGGATGCACGTCGGTGGCACCCCCCGCGCCCGACGACACCGCCCGCGCTACCGCGCGGGCGAGCGCACCGCCCAGCGGACCGGCCAGGTCGCGCCGGCCACGCTCCTTGTAGGCGAGAAGGAGCGCCCGGACCCGGTCGGCATAGCGGGCGGCGGCCAGGCACGGCGGCAGCCCTCGCCGCCACGGGGTGGCCAGGGAGCCCGCGGCGGCGAGGAACACGGGACCACGAAGCTCGGCGACACACGCCGGGCACGCCGACGCCCCCCAGCCGCCGCATCCGGCACAGGCAAGCGGCATGATCAGATCAGCGAGAATCGCAAGATTCCTGGTGAGCAGGGACAACGTGGCTCGAGGCATGACAGGAAGGATCAGCCGCAGGTCGCGGGCCGACCAGCCCCGAGTGGTGATCTGTGGATACCGCCCCCGGCAGTCGCGAAGCGGCTGTGGACAATCCCGGGCGACGCGGTCGGCCACCGGCCCCGCAGCCGAGGTGGGGCCGGCCTGGCCGGCACATCCCGGCCGGCACATCCCGGCCAGACCGCGTAATTCCGCCGGCACCGCCAGCATCCATCCTGGCCGAGAGCGCAGAATCCTCACAGCGGCCGCGGCATGCCCACCACAAGCACGGCATCCTTACCTCGACACCTCGAACCTCGACACCGACCGCGACGAGTGGAGACACACCGATGGCCGACGGACCCGGTTGGGCCTCGCCCGGCACCCCGCCGCCCGGCGCCCCGCAGGGCCCGTGGGGACAGTGGCGGTGGGGCCCGGCCGTCCCGAAACCGGGCATCATCCCGCTGCGCCCCCTCGCTCTGGGCGAGATCCTGGACGGCACGTTCGCCACGATCCGCACGAATCCCGGCGCGACCGTCGGGGTGACGGTGGCGGCCGCGGCGGTGGTGGAGACGGTGTCCACCACCGTCGCGATCAGCGGCGAGGACGCGTCGCCGGGCGCCAGGGCCGCCATCACCGTCGCGATGCTCGGTCTCGATCTCATCCTCGGGCTCTTTCTTTCCGGGGTGCTCAGCGTCGTGGTGAGCGAGGCGATCCTGGGAAGCCGAATCACCACAATCGACGCGGTCCGACGGGTCGCGCCGCGGCTGCCCGGCCTGCTCGGCCTCACGGTCATCGTGGCGCTGTCGGTGGTACTGGGGCTGATCGCGCTGCTGGTCGGGGCGATCGTCGTCGGGGTCTACCTGGCGCTGGCCACGCCCGCGTACGTCCTCGAGGGCGGCACCGTGCGCGACGCGCTGCGACGGTCGATCGCGATCGTGCGTGGATCATGGTGGCGGACGTTCGGTATTCTGCTGCTCGCCATGCTGGTGGCGGGGTTCCTCGGTGCGATCTTCGCCATCGCCGCCAGCATCGTGATGGCCTCCTCCGAGTCGGTGTTCGGCGACCCGATCAGGGGTGATCTCACCGTCACCGGCTACATCGTCCAGGCGATCGGCAGTCTGCTCGCCACCGCGATCTCCACGCCGATCGTCTCCGGAGCCGTCGTCCTGCTCTACGTCGACCTCAGGATCAGACGCGAGGGTCTGGACGTGACCCTCGCCGAGGCGGCCCGCGCCCGCACCGCCGGCCTGCGGCCCTCCGGATGACGCTCGGCGGTCCCGTCACTCGGGACGGAGCTCGGGAGGAGGCTCGACGGGAACTTTCCAGGCACCTCTACAGAAATTCCGAACCCAGCTGGTGGAGCCGGGCGGTCCGGTGGATCGACGACAGGATCGGGGATCTGGTCCACTGGCTGCTCCCCGGCGGAGACGGCCCCGGCGGAGGGTCGGGTGGTCTCGGGGTCTTCGCGCTCGTCCTCGTACTCGTCGTCGTGGCGGTGGCGCTGCGGTGGTGCCTCGGCCCGGTGCGCCGCAGCGCGCGTATCAGGCGGGAGGATAACGACCTGTCCAGTTCGTCAACCGCGGCGCAGCTGCGTGCCGAGGCGGACGGCCACGCCGCCGGCGGAGCCTATGCGGAGGCGGTTCGGTCCCGGCTACGGGCCATCGTGCGGATGCTGGAGGAGAAGGACGTGCTCGATCCGCGCCCCGGCCGTACGGCCGGTGAACTCGTCGAGGAGGTGGCGAGAATCGCGCCGTCCCCCGCCGGCGGGCAACCCCGGGGCGGAACAGACCGGCCGGGCGCGACGACGGGCGCGGCGGGCGGTGGACCCGGCACGGAGTTCGAGCCGACCGCGGCGCTCGCCGCGGCGGTCGAGGTCTTAGCGAGATCTGGTACGGCGGGCGCCCGGGGTCCGCGGCCGGCTACCGGGTCCTGGTCGAGGCCGACCGCGCCCTGATCCAGCTACGTCGCGGCACAGACGGCACGGGCGGCACGGGCGGCACGGGCGGCACAGACGGCACCGGCGGCACCGGCGGCGCGGGCGGCACAGACGGCACCGGCGGCACCGGCGGCGCGGGCACCCTCGCGGTCCCGGCATGACCATCCCCGGCGCCCCGGCGATCACCGGTGACCATCTCGGTGGCGGCGGGACGGCCGGCGGCCGGTCCGGGCGGGGGTCGCCGAGCGCGTTGCGCAGCGGTCCCAGGCCCCCAGCGGTGCGCCGCGGGATCCTCGTGGTGGCCGTCCTCGGCGTCCTGGTCCTCTGTTACGTGGTCGTCTCGGCGCTGGCCGGGCGGCCCGACGGCCAGGCCTACCTGGACGTGGCCTCCGCCGAGCCCGGAGGAACCCGGGCCCTGGCCGAGATCCTGCGGGCACGCGGGATCATCGTGTCCGCCACAGACAACCCTTCCGGCGGCCGGCGGCAGGGGCCGAACCCCGGTGGTCCGGGCGGCGGGGTCGGTCCAGCCGGGGCGGGCGGCAGGGCGACGCTGGTCGTCGTCCATCCGGGACGACTCACCCATGACGAGCTGATCGCCCTGCTCGGACGGGTCTGGCAGGGCGCCGACGTCGTCCTCGTGGCGCCGGACGCCACGGTGCTCGGTGCCCTGAATGTCGGGGTGGTCACAGCAGGCTCCGCGCCCAGCGGCGAGCAGAGTGATCCACGGTGCCTCCTACCCGAGGCGACCACGGCCGGAACAACCTCGATCGGCGCCGACGAGACCTTCACCCGCCAGGGCGACGGAGCCGGTCTCGGCGACATGGCGGTCTCGTTGTGCTACGGCGACCCGCACGGCGAGGCACGCCTCGCCGTGCTGACCCCCACCCGATCGGGCTCACCACGCGCCGGTGGCGGGCGGCTGCTGCTCGGCTCGGCGGGGTTCCTCACCAACGAGCACCTCGGTCGCACGGGGAACGCGGCGCTGGCCCTCGGCCTGCTCGCCCGGCAACCCGTACTGTCCTGGATCACACCCAACGCGGGTGGGGCCGGCGGGGTCGGCACGAAAAGCATGATGGATCTGCTGCCGTCCGCCTTCTGGTGGACCTTTCTGCACATCGTCGTCGTCCTGGCGCTGCTGGCGCTGTGGCGTGGCCGGCGGCTCGGGCCGCCGGTGCCGGAGCCCCTTCCGGTGGTCGTCCGGGCGGCCGAGACGGTCGAGGGACGCGGGCGGCTGTACGCGGCGGCACACGCCCGGGACAGGACCGCCGACGCGCTGCGGGCCGGGACGCGCGTCCGGCTGGCCGAACGGATGGGCCTGCCCCTGACCTGGACCCCTGCCGGTTCCCTGAGCCCCGATCCCGTCGCTCTGGTGACCACTGCCAGCGAGCAGACGGGACGGTCACCCTCGGAGATCGGATCGCTCCTGTACGGTTCGGGCATGCCGCCGCAGACCGCCGGACCGCCCGGTCACCTCGGGCGGGCCAGGGACTGGTACCAGTCAGGCCGTTACCCGGCCGAGAACGGACAGCGGGCGGCATCCGGCGGAACCGGACGGTATCGCCGACGGCGGATCCGAGCGGACCGCCGCGGCGGGCGTTCCCCGGGCCGGCGCCGGCGCCCCTCGACGCGATACGCAGGACGCGGCGCTGCTGGCGCTGGCCCACGCGCTCGACGAGCTCGATCGACAGGTAGGCATACGGTGACATCCCCACGCATCGACGCGCCGACGACAGCCCCCCGCCCTCGACCGCATCGTCGTCCGCCGCGGCGCCGGGTCCGGGAGAGCAGCCGGCACCACCGGACACGCAGACGGCCCGCCGGGCCCTGATCGCGCTGCGCGGTGAGGTGGCCAAGGCGGTGATCGGTCAGGACGCGGCGGTCAGCGGGCTCGTCATCGCCCTGCTGTGCCGGGGACACGCACTGCTCGAGGGGGTGCCCGGCATCGCGAAGACGCTGCTGGTCCGCACGCTCGCGACCGCGTTGGCACTGGACACCAAGCGCCTGCAGTTCACCCCGGACCTCATGCCCGGCGACGTCACCGGCTCGCTGGTGTACGACAACCGCAGTTCCGAGTTCACCTTCCGGGAGGGCCCGGTCTTCACCAACCTCCTGCTGGCCGACGAGATCAACCGGACTCCGCCGAAGACGCAGGCCGCCCTGCTGGAGGTGATGGAGGAGCGTCAGGTCAGTGTGGCGGGCGTCCCGCGGCCGCTGCCGGCCCCCTTCGCAGTCCTCGCCACCCAGAACCCGATCGAACATGAGGGCACCTATCCGCTTCCCGAGGCGCAACTCGACCGCTTCCTGGTGAAGGTGACGCTGCCACTGCCACCCCGCGACGACGAGGTCCGTGTCCTCGCCCACCATGCGGACGGGTTCGACCCCTCCGACCTGCCCGCCGCGGGGGTCCACCCGGTCGCGGGGCCAGCGGACCTCGCGGCGGCCCGCGCCGCGGTGCTCACCGTCGCAGTCCACCCGGAGGTGCTGGCCTACATCGTCGATCTGGCCCGGGCGACCCGCGCGGCACCGTCGGTACAGCTCGGGGTGTCCCCCCGCGGCGCCACCGCGCTGCTGGCGACGGCCCGGGCCTGGGCGTGGCTGTCGGGACGCGGCTATGCGACCCCCGACGATGCCAAGGCGCTGGCCCGGGCGACCCTGCGGCACCGGATCAGCCTCCGTCCGGAGACCGAACTGGACGGCATGACGGCCGACGTCGTGCTCGAACAGGTACTCGCCACCGTTCCGGTGCCCCGGTAGGCGGAAACGGTGGCGATCACCGGCCGTACCGTCGCACTGGCCCTGTTCGGGGCGCTGGTCGTCGTCCTGTCCCCTGCCCCGGGCCTGACCCTCGTGCTGGTCGACCTGGTGGTGGTGGGCTTGGTCGCCCTCGACCTCGCCCTGGCGGGTGGGGTCCGCACGCTGGAGTTCAGCCGCTCCGGACCGACCGCCGGGCGGCTGGGTCAGCCCGTTCCGCTGGTGCTCGGCGTCACGAACGGCGGCACCCGCACGGTGCGTGCCCACATCCGCGACGCCTGGCCGCCGTCCTCGGGGTCCCGGCCGCGGGAGCACCGGGTCACCGTTCCGGCGGGGGAGCGGCGCTTCCTGGAGACGACGCTGCATCCGACCCGGCGCGGCGACCGGGAGCCGTTCCGCATCACGGTCCGTTCGCTGGGGCCACTCGGCCTCGCCGGCCGGCAGGGACGGCATCACTGCGCATGGCGGGTCCGAATGCTGCCGCCGTTCACGTCACGCCGCCATCTGCCGGCCGCTCTCGCGCGGCTGCGGGAGGTCGAGGGCGAGGTCGCCATCCGCGGCGCGGGCGCCGGCTGCGAGTTCGACAGCCTGCGGGACTATGTGATCGGCGACGACGTTCGGCTGATCGACTGGCGGGGTACCGCCCGGCGCGGGACCGTCGTCGTCCGTACCTTCCGACCGGAGCGTGACCGCAGGGTCGTCTGCGTACTCGACACGGGTCGGACCTCGGCCGGGCGAATCGGCGATACCCCCCGCCTGGACCACGCGCTCGACGCCGCGCTGCTGCTCACCGCGGTGGCGCTACGCGCGGGTGACCAGGTGGGTCTCGTGGCGCACGACAGCGTTCCTCGGATCACCCTGCCAGGCGGGCACGATCACGGGTTGCTCGCCCGGATGAGCGACGCGATGGCCACCCTGGAACCGGCCCTGATCGAGGCCGATCATGGCGGAATCGTGTCGACGGTGCTGCGCGGGACTTCGCGGCGGTCCCTGGTCGTCCTGTTCACCGACCTGGTACCGGCGGTGATCGAGGAGGGGCTGCTCCCGGCTCTGCCGACGCTGGCCGCGCGGCACACTGTCGTGGTCGCGGCGCTGCGCGACCCGCGCGTGGACGAGATGACGACCGGCCGAGGTGACGTCCGTGAGGTGTACGCGGCCGCGGCTGCCGAACAGACTCTGCTGCGGCGACGGGAGCTCACCGAGACGCTGCGCCGCCGCGGGGTCGAGGTGGTGGACGCACCGCCGAGCGGCTACGCGGCGGCCGTCACCGACACCTACCTCACCCTGAAATCCCTCGGCCGGCTCTAGCGGGAGTTTCCTAGATCT
>NZ_CDXDOS010000082.1:0-13456 GCF_978021245.1 Frankia sp. CoBUL1 | reverse complement strand
TCCGACCTGGGACAGGGAAGAACACCTGACGCAGTTTTCCGAGACGTTCGAGAGGATTGTAACCACCGTTGTTCGCGCGGTGGCAGTCGGTCCACTCGTTGTCGCCGGGGGTGTAGACAAAAGGATCCTGGAACTGGTCGAAATCCGACTTGATGGCGGCGAAGTACGAGTCCGAGCAGACGCTGCTGCCGTTCTTGATATCGCCGAGATGCGCGACCAGCGACACGTCGGGATCAGCGTTGATCTTGCCGATGTCGGTGGGAAACTCGGCAATCTTGGCGGCGCCGTAGGGGATGTCGCCGATCACGGCGATCGTAGACGGAGCGGTCCCGGTGCCGAGCGGGGTGGCCGCGTCCGCCGAGATCGGGATCGACACGGACGCGGTCAGCGTACCCACGGCCAGTGCCAACAAAAGCCTGCGGTGCCGCATTGCCGGACTCCTTCACCACGAGGACCGCACGGTTCTTCTCCGGGGACGGCGATTCATCGGGCCGACGGCCCGCCACCCGCACTCCGGACGTCCGGAAGCTATCGGGTCGACCGGAACGCCCCCGGAAGGGGTGATGAACCTTCACCCACGGCCAGCACAACGCGGGTTACCCTACCCCTGCCATCTCGGCCGCCGAACACCAGCGGCCGGCGACGGGAGTCGATCGAGGGAGGCACCGATGGAGGCAGGGGCATCCCCTCCCGAGCGGACCGAGCGGACCGAGCGAGAATGTCGGCGCGTCGAGGAACGTGGGCTGTGGTTCGACGAGCTGGAGACCGACGTCGTCTACGTCCACCGGCCCGGGCGGACCGTGAGCGAAGCCGACAACACCCTGTTCAGCACGCTGACGATGAACACCCAGGCGCTGCACCTCGACGAGGCATGGAGCACGACCCAGACCTTCGGCACTCGGCTGGTCAACAGCATGTTCACCCTCGCGACGCTGGTCGGCCTGTCGGTGAGCCGGCTGACCCAGGGAACGACCGTGGCCAACCTCGGATTCACCGAGATCCGCTTCCCCGCACCGGTGTTCCCCGGCGACACGCTCTACGCCGAGACCGTGGTACGCGACAAGCGGCTCTCCCGCAGCCGACCCGGGCAGGGGGTGGTCACCTTCGAGCACACCGCGCGCAACCAGCACGGTGACGTGGTAGCCGTGGCGGTACGGTCCGCGCTGATGCTGCGCCGGGCGGCGGACCGGTGATCGGGCAGCTGCCCGGCCCGGCGTTGCTGTTCTGCCCCGCGGACCGGCCCGACCGATTCGCCAAGGCTGCCGCCGCGGCCGATGGGGTCATCCTCGATCTGGAGGACGGCGTGGCGGCGGCGGACCGGCCGCGGGCACGGCGCGCGTTGCGGGAGACCATCCTCGACCCACTGCGGACGATCATCCGGATCAACCCCGCCGGGACCGCCGACTACGGCGAGGACCTGCGCGCCCTCGCCGACACGCCCTATCCCGTCGTCATGCTGGCCAAGACGGAGTCCGCCGAGCAGGTCGCCGCCGTCGGGCCGCGCCGGGTCGTCGCCCTGTGCGAGACACCGCGCGGCGTGCTCGCCGCGGCCGAGATCGCGGCCGTTCCCACCACCATCGGCGTCATGTGGGGCGCGGAGGATCTCGTCGCCGCGCTGGGTGGCCGGTCGAGCCGGGACGAGGCCGGCCGCTACCGGGGCGTCGCCCTGCATGCCCGGGCGAGCGTCCTGCTGGCGGCCGGAGCGCACGGGCAGGTCGCCGTCGATTCCGTGTACCTGGACATCGCCGATGTCGACGGCCTCGCGGCCGAGGCTCGTGACGCCGTCGCGAGCGGCTTCGCGGCGAAGGCGTGTATCCACCCGAGGCAGGTCGCGGCCGTACGGCAGGCGTTCGCGCCGTCCGCCGACGAGGTGGCGTGGGCGCGGCGGGTACTCGACGCGGCGACGCACTCCGCCGGCGTGTTCTCCTTCGAGGGGCGGATGGTCGACGCGCCCGTCCTGCGCCACGCCGAACGCACCCTCGCCGCCACCGGGCATGATCCTGCTGTCACCGTCACAGACTCACCCGCCGATCAGCGGCGGCGCCAGGGCCCTACCACGATCTGTGGATAACCCGGCCCGGCATGGCCCACCCCGGCCTGGCCGGGGAAATGTGGAGGGTTGGGTACGGTCTGACGGCATCAGACCGTACCCAACCCTCCACAACTCTGCGTAGAGAACTCTGGTCAGCCGGTCGAGGTGAGCGCGGCGACGAGAGAGGTGTCGTGAGTCGCGGTCCGGAACCGGGAATCGTCGAGCACCCGCAGGAGGAAGGGCACGGTCGTGGCCACGCCCGGTCCCTCGATGCGCAGCTCTGACAGGGCCGAGCGCATCCGCCGGACCGCGCCGTCGCGATCCGGCGCCCAGGCGACCACCTTCGCCAGCAGGGAGTCGTACCGGGTCGGTATCCGGTAGCCGGGGTGCGCGTGGCTGTCCACCCGGACGAAGGGCCCGCCGGGGAAATGGCACTCCGTGAGCGTTCCGGGCGCGGGTGCGAATCCCCGGACCGGGTCCTCGGCGTTGACGCGGCACTCGATCGCGACGCCGCGCGGGACGACCGCGTCCTGGGTGAGGTCGAGTTTCTCCCCCGCGGCGATCCGGAACTGCTCGGCGACGAGGTCGATGCCGGTCACCATCTCCGTCACCGGATGCTCCACCTGCAGCCGGCAGTTGACCTCCATGAAGTAGTACGCACCGGCCGGGTCGACCAGGAACTCGACGGTGCCCGCGCCGACGTAGCCCGCCGTGGCGACCCCGCGCAGCGCGGCCCGCCCCATCTCCTCGATGAGGTCCGCGGGCAGGCAGGGCGCCGGCGTCTCTTCGATGAGCTTCTGGTGACGCCGCTGCACCGAGCAGTCCCGGGCCCCCAGGTACACGCCGTTGCCGTACTGGTCGCAGAGCACCTGGATCTCCACGTGCCGGGCCGAGGGCAGGTACCGCTCGACATACACCCGCCCGTCGCCGAAGACGGCCTGCGCGCCCGCCCGGGTCTCGGTGTAGGCGCGCAGGAACTCCTCGGGCTGCTCGACGATGCGCATCCCCCGACCGCCGCCGCCGGCGGCGGCCTTGATGATCACGGGATAGCCGATCCTGTCGGCGAACACCTCTGCCTCGTCCGCGTGGTCGATCGCAGTGTGGCTTCCGGGCAGCAGCGGAAGGCCTGCGGCAACCATCAGCGAGCGGGCGACGGCCTTGTCCCCGAGCTTCTCCATGACCGAGGCGGGCGGTCCGACGAAGGTGATGCCCTCGGACGCGCAGACCTCCGCGAAGTCCGCGTTCTCGGAAAGGAATCCGTATCCGGGATGGATGGCGTCCGCGCCGGCGAGCCAGGCGGCCTCGATGATCGTCGGGATGTTGAGGTAGCTGCGGCCGGCGGGGCCCGGACCGATCTGGACGGCCCGGTCGGCGAGCCGGGTCACCATGCTGCCGCGGTCGTCGGCCGAGTAGACGGCAACGGTACGCAGGCCGAGCTCCCGGCAGGTGCGCAGGACCCGCAGAGCGATCTCGCCCCGGTTGGCGATCAGGACGGTGGTGACCATCAGCCGCGGGCGTCCGGATCAATGGCGATCAGCCGTTCGCCGTACTCGACCGATGTCGCGTCGGGCTGGCACAGCTCGACGATCCGGCCGGCTGTGTCCGCCTCGATGGGGATCATCAGCTTCATCACCTCGAGGATCGCGACCTGCTGCCCGGCCTTCACGGTGTCCCCGACCCGGGCGAACGGCCGCGCACCGGGTTCGGGAGCGTAGTAGAAGACCCCGACGCTCGGCGCGGTGACGTAGCTCAGGCCAGCGTCACCACCGGCGGTCGGCGAGTCCGCCGGCCGCTCCTCGACCGGCGCGGCCTCGCCGGGAACGGCACCACCGGGAACGGCACCCCCGGGAACGGCACCCCCGGGAACAGCACCCCCGGGAACAGCACCACCAGGAACGGAGCGAGGCGCGGGAACCGGATGACGACGCGGCGGCGCCGTCGCCTGGACGGGCTCGCGCCGGTCGTCACCGAGCTCGGCCAGGTCGGTCCAGGCCAGCTCCACGACGATGTCGCCGGCGGTCACCCGCAGGTGCGACGGCGGCCGCACCGCGTTCGCGTACAGGGCAAGGGCGTGGTGCTGCACCGCGGCCAGGACGGTGTCGACGTCCGCCGCGTCGATGGCGGACAGCGGGCCGGACGCGGCGGTCGACCATCCCGGCGCCGTGCCCGGATCGTCGACCGCCCGGTTTCCGTTGGAGGAGACGGCGCCGGAGCGGCGCGCTGCCACAGTCGTGCTCATGAACTCTGCTCCCTGTGTTCGGAGTGTCCCGGGTGTTCGGAGTTGCCCGGGCGTCCCGGGGGTGACGCGCCGGCAGGCTCACCCGCCACCGCGCCGAAGCGACGGAAGCGCAGCCACCGCCGGTACACGAGCTCCTCCGGGCCGGCCAGTCCCAGCGTCGCGCGCAGTGCGGCACCGACGAGCGCCGCGGCGTGGACGGGATCGGCCGCGGCACCGCCGTCAGGCTCGGGTACGACCCCGTCGACAATCCCGAGCTCCAGCAGCTGACGCGCGTCCACGCGCAGCGCCTCGGCAGCCTTCGGCGCGGCGGTCGCGTCCTTCCAGAGGATCGACGCGCATCCCTCCGGGCTGATCACCGAGTACACCGCGTTCGCGCACATCAGCACCCGGTCGGCGACCGCGAGCGCCAGCGCCCAGCCGCTGCCGCCCTCGCCGGTGACGACGGCGACAACCGGAACGGGCAGCGCCCCCATCAGGCGCAGGTTCTCGGCAATCGCGACCGACTGTCCCCGTTCCTCCGCCTCGACGCCGGGATGGGCGCCGGCGGTGTCGATGAAGGTGACCACCGGCAGGCCAAGCTTGGCCGCCAGCCGCATGACCCGCGCCGCCTTGCGGTACCCGGCGGGACTGGGCATGCCGAAGTTCCGCTCGCTGAGCTCCGCGACCGTGTGCCCCTTCTGGGTGCCGATCACGGCCAGCCCGACTCCGCCCAACCGGCCGAGACCGGCGACCATCGCCGGGCAGTCGGCGGAGGCCCGGTCGCCGTGCAGCTCGTTGAAGTCGTCCAGCAGAAGCGAGATCAGGTCGAGGGTGGTCGGGCGCCCGAGCGCCCTGGCCTGCCGCACGGCGTCCCAGGGATGACGGACGGGCAGGTGGAGCACCTCGGTGATCACCCGCTCGGCTCCGTCATGCCCGTCGGACAGGCCGCCCCCGGCCGTGGCGCCCTCGGCCACCTCATGAACGCCGGTGGCGACGCGCAGGAGCCGGGACAGCGCGGCCCGCAGGTCGCCACGGGGAACGATCATGTCCACGATTCCGTGGTTCAGCAGGAACTCCGCCGTCTGGAAGCCGGGCGGCAGCTTCTGGCGGATCGTCTGCTCGATCACCCGGGGACCGGCGAACCCGAGGCGGTCACCCGGCTCGGCGACGATAACATCACAAAGAGTGGCGAAGGAGGCTGCCACTCCCCCGAACGTCGGGTCGCTGATCAGTGCCACGGTGAGCACGCCCGCCTCGTCGAGCCGGCCGAGCATCTGGCTCGTCTTGGCCATCTGCATCAGCGACAGCAGGCCTTCCTGCATCGGAGGCGGTCACAATCACCAGCGGTGTGCGCTCGGCCAACGCCAACTCGCCCGCCCGGGTGATGGCCTCGCCGACGGCCGATCCCAGGCTGCCGCCCAGGAAACGGAAGTCCATCGCCGCGACGATCACCTCGGCGCCGTCGATGCGTCCCCGCGCGCAGACGACCGCCTCGGCCAGTCCGGTCCGCTCGCGGGCCTGGCGCACCCGGTCCGGATAGGGGGCCGAATCGGTGAAGCGCAGCGGATCGGGATCCGCGGGCACGGGCGTCGCCAGCTCGGACCATCCCGGGTCCAGCAGCTGGGCGAGCCGGCTCGGGGCCGTCAGCGGCGCGTGCCAGCCGCACTCCGGGCAGACCCGGTTGGCTGCGAGGAACCGCTTGCCATAGAGAAGAGTCCGGCATCCCCCGCACAGATGCCAGGCGAGGCGGTCCGCGGTCGACTCCGCCTCGACGGCTGGCACGGGCACGGGCGTGCCAGCGGTGGCCCCGGGCGCGGTCGTGGGCGCAGTCACCGGGCACCCGCCGTCAGAACGTACCGGTGCGCCGGCGAGCTCTCGCGCGTGGCCGGCGGTCGGTAGGCGGCAGCCCGCACCGGCAGCCGCACCCCGGCGAACCGCAGTGCCGCGGCCCGCCCGGTGTAGGCGGCGCCGAGCATCAGCTCACCCGCGACGTCCACCGCGCTGCGCCGGTCGACGTCCGCCAGGTAGCTGCCGGCCGCCCAGGTGTTGAAGGCGCCCAGGGACGGGCCGCACCAGATCTGGTAATCGGTGATCCGGTCGGGCGCGGCGGAGATCGCCCAGCCCGAGGACAGCCCGAGATACCAGCGCCATCCGTCTCTTCGGGTTGGCCTGCGCGCGTTCGATCTGCTCCGGGTCGCGTCGGCTGAAGTAGTCGACGGTGTCAGCCCATACCTCGTCCACGGACCGGCGCAGGACCGAACGCTCCAGCCAGTCCCGATCCTCCGCCGAAAGGTCGTCGAGGGAGTCGTGGGCGCGGTAGAGGTCGTACAGCCGGCGGCCCCGCCCGGCGAACATCGTGCCGCGGCGCAGGACCTGCACCTCGGCGCCGATCTCGAACATGTCGGAGGCCGGCGCCATGTCGATGTCGTTCGGGCCCGCCTTCGCCAGCAACGCCCGCGCCGCCGCCGACTGACCGGACTCGACGCACGCCTGGTTCACCGAACCGGTGACGACGTAGGCGGCGCCGAGCGCGAACGCGGCGAACACCGCCGATGGCGTACCGATGCCACCCGCGGCTCCCACTCTCGGCGGGCGGCGGTAGCCGAGCTCGGCGGCGATCCGGTCGCGCACCGCGATGATCTCGGGGAGCAGGACCGGGAGCGGCCGGCGGTCAGTGTGGCCGCCGGAGTCCGCCTCGACGGTGATGTCGTCGGCCATCGGCACCGTGCGGGCGAGCGCGGCCTGCTCGGCGGTCAGGGTGCCATCCGCCACCAGCGGGCGCAGCAGCGCGTCCGGGGCGGGGCGCAGGAAGAGCTCGGCCACCTCCCCGCGGGAGACCTTGGCCACCACCCGGTGCCCGACGTGTACGCCGCCAGCGCCGCCCGGCCGCAGCCCCGCGGCCCGGTAGGCGACGATCTGCGGGGTCAGCTCCAGGAACGCGGACGCCTCCACGCAGGTCACCCCGTGGCGCAGGCAGGCGGCCAGGATGGCCCGTTCCAGCTCCAGCTCGTTCGGGCTGTGGATCAGATTGCAGGCGAAGGGCGCCGGGCCGAGCTCACGGCGGATCCGCCCAAGCACGTCGTCGATCCGGTCGGGCAGCACGCCGGCCGCCCCGTACGTGGCGAGGAAGCCCGCCCGTGCCATCGCCACGACCAGCTCCGGCGAAGCGATGCCGTTCGCCATCGCGCCGGTCATGTAGGGCTGACGCACCCCGTAGTCGGTCAGGAAGGACGCGGCTCCCAGCCGCTCGGGGCGGGCCGGCGGCGCCACAGCCAGCACCGTCGCCACCGCCGCGCGCAGGCTCGCCGGGTCGTCGGTGGCCGCGATCGCGCCGCCCTGTTCGCTCACCACGACGCAGGGCGCGTCCAGCCGGGCGAGCAGGTCGTGGATCTCCTGGGCGGAACGCGCGAGCCGCGGCCCGCCCGATCCAGGACGCGGCATCGCCGGCGCGCCACGGACCGTCGTTGTCGTCGTCACCATGATTGCGCTCCTCTACCGCGCGCTTCGGCGGCGATGTCGGTCAGTCCGTAGATACGCATGCCGGGTTTCCAGACGCTGGCGTCCGCGACGACCCGTGCCCGGGCACCGTCGCGGCGGACCTCCTTGATGTGGACCTCCAGCGTCATCTCCCCGTCATCCGGGCGGATCTGGCCGCGGTAGCGCCAGCTCATCGGCAGCCCGGCCGGCACGACGAAGACCGGCTCGACGAGGTCGTCGGTCAGGCCCTCCTGGACCATCCGCTCCTGCAGCGCCTGGATGACGGCCTCGACACCCAGCGAGCCGGGCATCACCGGGTCAAGCCAGAAGTGCCGCGCGAAGAACCAGTCGTCCGGGCTCGTGGGGCGGACGGCGTGCAGGTAACCGCGGCCGAAGTCGCCGCCGCCGTCCACCACCGTGATCTGGTCGAGCAGGGCCATGGCGCCCTGGGCGCACAGCGGCGCGTTCGCGGCCCGCCGGGCGGCCACGTCGATGGTCCGCCGGTCCGCCTGCGCCGGGCTGGTGCGTTCCAGCCAGGTCGGCACGAATGCGCCCTGATCGAGACCGTTCTGGTTCGCCAGCGTCCGCTGGGTGAAGAAGCCGAACAACGACTCACCGACGTAGAACGGCTCGCCGTCACGGCCGGACCCGTGCGATCCGGATCCGTCGACCGGCACGAGGAACAGCTCGTACTGGAAGTTCTGCAGGATCGCGCCGCTGAGCACGGTCGTGGACAGCAGGGTCGAACGCTGCCGGATGGTGCGTCCCGCCAGGTCCACCTCACGCCGGACGGTCGCCGTGCCGTCGAGGTTGCGCAGGACGTAGTCGTTGGCCGGGTCGGTCAGGGTCGCACCCAGGTAGTAGAGCCCAGCAGGAGCGCCGACTGTAGCGATGTCTCCATGTGCACGATGTTCGGCATCGTCGGGCTGGGGCTGTCGGTGTAGTACCAGGAGTCCGCCGGCGAGTCGTACTCGGTGATCATCGACGCGCCGCCGCTGAGCTGACCGCGCGCGCCGTCCACCCGCATGACCCGGTCCACCAGCCGCAGGCCGCCGCCGGGCAGCCGGCAGACCGTCCGGCCCGCGGCGGAGGCGAACTCGGGACCGAGCGCGATGGCGAGGTCGCCGCGCGCCGCGTGGAACATCTGCAGCTCACCGAGCAGCGCCGACTCTCCGGTCGCGCCCACGCGGCCGAGGAAGGCCGGCAGGACGCCGCCGTGCGCCGGACCCACGGGGGTGCCCGGACGTTCCCGCACGGCCAGGGCGATCCCGCGGATCGTGGCGACCGGCCCATGGGTGTCCCGCAGCTCAATGTCAGCGCGCAGCCAGGGCCGCGGCACCAGGTCGATGTCGGTGACGGTCAGCACGAGCTCCAGACCGGCCTCGGCAGCCGGCCCGGCACCGTGGCCGGGCGCGTGGATCTCGATCGACAGCCGGCCGAGCCCGTCGGGGAGTTCCAGCCGCTCGTCGGGCAGCGCGACGTCGAGGTGCGCATCCGCGATCACCAGGTGCAGACCGGCGGCCATCGCGAACACACTCACCGCCTGCCAGGAGGCGGTGAGCGCCGCGATGGCCAGGTGGGTCGGATCGGGCTGCCCGTCGTGGTCCACGCCGCCGGTCAGCCGGCTCACCGAGGCCCGCAACTGGCCCTGGCCGGCCGCGCCGCCCCGCGGCGCGAACTCCGGCACGGCGGCCAGCGGACCGCCGGGGGCGAGCCGCACCGACGGGTTCACCCCCCGCTGGTCGTAGCGGGCGCCGAAGACGCCGGCAACGTCACCGCGCGTCAGCCGGTCCAGGTCACCGGCGTCGAGGGTGGTGCGGGTGGTACGGCCGGGCAGTTTGAACGCGTCCTCCGTCCAGCCGCGCGCGCCCCGGGAGCCGGAGGGAGCACCCGCCGGCTCCAGGGCGGCGAAACCGGGCGGGTTCCCCGGCGCTTCGATGCCGGCGAACCCGGCAGCCCCGGCGAGACCGCCATGGCTCGCGCCGTCCCGCGCGAGCCACCGGAACACCCCGCCGAGAACCTCCAGAAGCACGTCGGGGCCGCGGGTGACCCGCAGCGCGAGCGTGACCTCCGCCGTGGCCGGGTCGAACCCGCCGGGGGCCCCGACGCGGGTGGCGGCCTGAACACGCAGCTCGTCCCCGACCCGGGGCAGCGGTCCGCTGGTCACCAGAGCCGCCCGGGTCAGCACCCAGTGCCCCCCTCCCCGGGGTGCCAGGTGCGCCGACCCGCGCAACACCTCGTCCAGGGCCTGGCGGACCACGGCGGGCAGCGACACCCAACCGTCGATCGCCGCGGCGTCCCGGGCCACGACGGTGACATCCACCGTCAGCTCGGCAGGCGCCGTGATCTCGACGGGGGCGATCGCGGGAGCGGGCCGCGGCGGAGTGCCGGGCGCCGAGGCACCCGCGTGCCCGGGGAGCCCAGCATCGTGGAAGGCCGGCCGGTCCACCGCCGGGGTGCCCCACCCCGGTCCACCCCGGTCCACCCCGACCACGATCACCCACGGCGGCCGGAGCCCGGCCGCCGGGCGGTGCGATGGCGGCCATCGCGGCCATCGCGGCCAGCGCCCGGTCGGCCAGGGCGGCCTGCGTGCGCATCGCCGAGGCGTGGGCCGCGACCACCGAGGCCCGCAGCCGACGCAGGGTGGCCGTGGCGTCGTCGACAGCCGGGGCGGCCGCCGTACCCACAGCAGCCGTGCGGCCAACGCCGCTCAGGACGTCCGCGCCGCGGGTGGCGGCCGTGATCTCCCTGCCCCCGTCGGCGTCGTCCTCCTCGCCCCCCTCGACATCTCCCCTGTCGACATCTCCCCTGTCGACATCGTCAGGGCGGTGGGTGCCGCCGGGCCGCGCCTCGAACTCCGGGCCGGCCTGCATCGCCGCCCAGACGGCGGCGTCGGTGGGCTCGCCGTCGAAACCCAGCCCGTCCTGCGTCGCCTCGACCGTGATGGTCATCGTGATCCCTCCCATCGCCCGTGCGGTGCCTGGTCTTTCGGCCACCGACCGGACCTCATGCCCGGTCACCCGACTGCCACCGCTGCGCCCCCTGACGGATCAGATCCGCCATGTCCGGGGTGCCGACGAAGGTGAAGTCGGACAGGCGCTGCAGCACCCGTCCATCCGGGGTGTGGGCGGTCACGGTCACCGTGACCGTCATCGGGCCGGGTCGGACGTCGTCGACGACCACGATGAACGTCTCGTTGGCCGGCAGCGGAGCGAAGAACTCCGCGTGCCCGATCTCGATCGGCAGGGCGCCCACCTCGTTCAGGGTCCACCGGGCGAGCACGCTCCCGGCCGCAGCGAGGATGTCGCACAGGACCGGGCGGTGCAGCGCGCCCGCGAACGCGCCGCCGGCGAAGGGCAGTTCCGGCAGGCGGCATTCAGCCACCAGACGGCCCGGCTCCCGCACGAGCAGGCGCCGGATGCCCCGCATCAACGGCCCGTGGATGAGCAGCCCGTCGGTGTAGACCCAGGCCGCGTCCTCGCCCTGCTCGCCGAGCCGGTAACCATCGGCGGGCCAGCCCGGGGCGACCTTGCCGACCTCGGCGACCTTGCCGACCTTGCCGACCTTGCCGACCTCGGCGAGCACGAGGGTGCCCGCGTAGTGCGAGGTCGGCAACGCGCCGCCGCTGTCCCCTCGAACGGTCGCGGACACCGTCACCGGCCCGCCGTCACGCCCGTCACCAGGCCCACCGCCGGTCCCGTCGACGGGCCGCGCGTCGAGCCAGTAGTCCCGCAGGTGCGCCCCGTCGAACACGATCCCCTTGTGCACGATGAAGTTCCGGACCTCGACGACCTGACGCCCGGGCAAGGCTCGTTCGACCCCGTTGACCAACCAGCCGAGACCGGCGGTGGCGGGCAGCACCGGGGCCGGCCCGATCTGGTGCTGGTCGATGACCGTCTCGGTGTCCATAGCCGCTATCGAACGGTGCGCCACGAACGCGGCGGGCTCCGTGCCACCCACAGCCCGCGCGAGCGGAGCGGATCCACCGATGAGGACCGCGCCATCCGCGCCGTGGCCGTCGACGAGTTCCGCGACGAAGCGGCGCGCGCCCTCGTCCGGCGGCAGCAGCGTCACGCCCCGGGAGCGGAAGAGCTCCCGCAGGTCGGCCGTTACCATCCCGCCGTCCCAGGCGCCCCAGTTCAGGGCGACCACCCGGCCGGTGAGCCCGGTCCGGGCCCAGGCCGCGACCCTGGTCAGCGCCTCGTTGGCCGTGGCGTAGTCGGCCTGCCCCGGGTTACCGAAGACACCGGCGACCGAACCGAACAGCACGAGATGACGCAGCGGTGCCCCCTCCAGCGCCGTGAGCACGGAGCGCAGACCGGCGAGCTTCGGGGTGAGCACCGACCGGATGGCCGGGACGGTCTTGTCCGTGAGCATCGCGTCGGCGAGAGCGCCGGCGCCGTGCACGACGCCGGTGACCCGGTCACGCCAGGGCGCGAGCGCCGCGGCCGTCGCCACCGGATCCGAGGCGTCCACGGCCTGGTAGTGGATCCGCGCGCCGGTCGCGGCAAGGTCACCGAGGGTGGCCCGCACCTGCCGGACGGCGATCACGGCGGCAGCCGCGGCATCGACGTCGGGCAGCCGCACCTTGCGTCCCTCGGCACGGGCCCCGGCGAGATACGCCGCCTTGAGGCCGTCATCCTCGACTCCGGCCGCCCAGCCCGGCTCCTCAACCAGATTCGTGCGTCCGAGCAGGACGAACTCGCAGGAGGCGCGGCGCGCCAGCTCCTCGACGCAGCGCGCGGTAACTCCGCGGGCTCCACCGGTCACCACCAGGACGTCATCCGGGCCCACCGGTGGCCGGAGCGTCGCCGGGGCGGTCGTCCCGGCCACCCCGGCCGCCTCAGCCACCCCGGACGCCCCGCCCTGGACATACTCGACGGACCAGCGGCGTCCCTCGGGATCCAGACCAACCTCGACGACGTCCCGGGCGGAATCGACGGCCTCCGCCAGGACGGCCGCCGCGAAGGTGTCGTCGTCGAGCGCCGGATGGACGTCGACCGACCGGCAGACCAGCTCAGGTGCCTCGAGCGCGACGGTCTTCACCAGCCCGGTGACCCCCGCGGTGACCGCCCCGGCTATCGAGGACCCGCCCCGATGACCGAGCAGCCCGTCGACCCGCGTCACCGTGAGGAAGGCCACGCGCCGGCCCGCCGAGGCCGCCGCCCGCAGTGGTACGATGACCCCCTTCGTGGCCAGGATGGCGTCGGCGAGCCCACGCGCGGCGACGTCGAAGTCGGCCAGCCCGGTGGCGCCGATCCCGGCTCGATCGTCCTCCCCGGCGCGGCTCGGCCCCGGATCCGGCGCCCGGTGATGCCGGAGCGCCGAGGGCGAGCAGGCAGAGGTCCAGGCGGACCGATCCGGCGACGGCTGCGAGCGCCGCCTCGACCGCGGCGCCATCCCAGCCGAGGAGGCCGGCGGCGTCGGAGCCCGCAAGGGACCCGATCGCGATCCGCTCGACCGAGATGCCGCGCTCCCTGAGGTGGCGGACCAGCGCCGCACCACCGGCGTCACCGACCTCGATCACGAGCGCGCTGGGCTGGACGCCGAAAGGCTCGTCGAGCGGGTCTACGGCCGGCAGAAGGCGCGGCACCGCGCGCAGCCGCTCGATGGGCGCCTCAGTCGGAACGGGGTGCGGCGCCGGTGCAGTCGCCGTGGGCATCGACGCCGCCGTCTCAGTAGCGGTGGGCGGGGTCGACTCGGGTGCGGCGCTGGCCGGCGCGGTCAGG
>NZ_CDXDOS010000081.1:0-13594 GCF_978021245.1 Frankia sp. CoBUL1 | reverse complement strand
CGGCCGAGCCGTCCGCCCGGTGCCGCTGACAGGCGACGCCTACCTTCCCTGTGGAGTCGGCGAGCCCACGCTCGCTGTACGCGACCGCCAGATATCCCTTGAGCGCGAAGTTCAGGAGCATCCCCGGATACGATTTCCATCCCGTCGGCGCCGAGTTGGACGTCGGCATCGGCTCCGGGGATCCTGGTCGTGGTGAAGGCCCCTGCTCCCCGTAGTTCCTCGAACTTTGCCACGGTCGTCGGTGGGAGATTCCTGAAGTCGCCGCTCTCGAGGTTCTCGAGAGCGGCGATCTCCGCGTCGAGCAGTGTTCTGTCGTTGGGCGCGAAATCGAACGCGTTCGTGGTCTTGGCAGTCGTGGTCACTTGGATGATCCTCTTCTGGGCATGGGAAAAGGAGTCTGCCGGCGAACCTCGCCAACGGACGCGCGATCGTCCGCGGCCGTGACGAGGTGAGATCAGGATATCGGATCCGTGGTGCGGAAGTCTCCCGGTGCACGGGTTCGGAGCCTAGAGGTGTACGCGATCGTCAGGGGTGAGGTGAGTACTTTGTCCGCGCGCCGTACGGCAAGATGGTGTTGACCCGCACGCGGCTGCTGGTTACGAGCGAAGCCCTGCAGCCAGGACAGCGCGAGTACGAACAGCGCCAGCACGGCCCACGGCGGCGAGCCACCGCCAGAGGCCCGCGGGCGAGCGGAAGCCGATGGCGAAGGCCACGCCGAACACCAGCGCCGTCGAGACGAGATTGCGAACACGCTCGCCACGACGTGTCCCACGATCAGTGCGCCGCCGTTGACGTCCATCGAGCGGAACCGGTCGATGACTCCGGTGGTAAGTCGGATCAGTGCCGCATGACCGTATTCTCCCGCAATGGGGTTGCTATTCTCCCACAATAGGGTTGCTAATAGGGTTGCTGGGGCAGTGGGTTTCCGGCCCCGCCTGTTCGGCCTTCCGGCAGGAGCGTCAGCGAGGAGAACGCGTGCCCGTGACCAAACGTGTGCCTGTGACCAGCGGCGGGACGGGGTCGGCCGGAGCAACGGGGTCGGCCGGAACACCGGACGGAGTCGTCCGCCCGGACGGGACCAACCGCGCGGACGGCGGGACCATTCTCGTGCTGACGCTGGGGTATCTCATGGTCGCGGCGATGCTGGTGGTCGTTGTGACCGACGTGTCCGCCGTCTACCTCGCTCGTCGGTCGGTGGCCTCGGCCGCCGACGGCGCCGCGCTGGCCGCTGCCCAGCGCATCGACGAGAACGCGATCTACACCGCCACCGACGCCTTCGAGCGCCTGCCCCTCGCCGACATCGCCACGACCGTCGATCAGTACCAGCGCCGGGCCGATCCGAGTGGCCGCACGACCCTCACCTCCACCCTCGTCGACGCGACGACGGTGGAGGTGGAGGGCACGCGTGTGGTCGACCTTCCGGTCGTCGGCTCCCTCGGGGTGGGTCCGGTCACGGTACGTGCCGGAGCGCAGGCACAGTCGGTGGTCCGCCAGCCCGCTGCACCATGACGCCGGCCGGCGCCGGAACGCCGAACCGCGCCGGTTGCGTGCGCGTCACCCGTTGGCTTTCCTCCGACCCCTGATGCAACCAGGTCGAGGTGGCGTCCATGAGATCGTCGAGACCGTGGCCGGTGCGGCGCTCGGCCAGATCCGACACGTCCCGGACCAGCCGGGCCACCCATTCGGCCGGCCGCCCGGCGGACAGCGCCACCGCCTGAGCGGCGTGCTGGGCTGCCTCGTCGCGATCCGGGACCTCCCGGGCCAGTGCGGCCCGGGCCTGCGCCATCCGCACCGAGACCACCATGCCCGTCTGGCCGCTGCCGGTGATCAACGTCGAGGCGCGTTCCAGGTGAGGCGTGGCCTCGTCGGCTGCGCCGACGGTGGTCAGGGCCTCGGCGCAGGCCAAGGCCAGATCCGCCGGGGAGTAAGTGTCGAGCGAGAAACCCGGCGAGCCGTGGGCGGTGTCGTCGAGCCGTTCCATCGTCTGCCAGGCTCTGGCGACGGCGTCCCGGACGCCTGCCCGGTCGCCGGTCGCCGCACAGGCGCTGGTGACGACCTTCCCGGCGATGAGGGCCCGGGTGGAGCTGTGCCCCGCGATCCGCGCCGCCGCCCCGGCGATCTGCAGGGACACCGCCGGGCTGTGTGGGCGGACCACCCGGGCGCGCAGGGCCAGGGCGCGGGCGGCGAGTGGCCCGTCCCCGGCCGCCCGGGCGAGCGCCGCGGCCCGGTCGGCCCGCGCAGCGGCGTCGGAGTGTTTGCCGCGGTCGTAGGCGGTGGCAGCCGCCACCGTCGTGACCGCCGCGTGCAGCCGCATCCACTCCAGCGCTGGCCGGCCGCGCAGCCGGTGTTCCCGGGGCACGGTCTGTGTCGTGCGCTCTAACGAGACCAGGGCGGACGTGGTAGTGATCAGATCAGACGTCTCGTAGGCCCTGACCGTCGCGGTCAGGGCTGCCATGCAGGCTTCGTGCAGGCCGGACGCGTCGCCGCGCAGACTCACGGAGCCCACCGCCGCGAGGCCGGTGGCAACCAGGACAGAGCGTCGGTCTGCGACCTTCGAGACCTCCGACACGATGGGACCCTCCGTGCTCCTGCGGGAATGATCGCGGCCTTCCGCTGGCACGCGACAGGGCGGTGAGTCGCCGCCGCTAACGGCGTGATCCGATCGCTCGGACGACAGATCCGGTTATTCACGGCGGCCTTCCTCCTCTTCCCGTGGTAGTGGTCGGTTTCCCGTGGTAGGGGTCGGTCCTTGAGTCTTGTCTTCGTCCTGTCCCGGCGACATCGACCGGTGCACACGCGCGCACCGGTCGATGTCGCCGAGCTCTCCGCATCCGAGCTCTCCGTGGCCGACCCCCATATGGTCGCGGGGCCGCACTGTCCCGACGAAACCCGGCGTTCACGTATTCGTGCGCGAAGCGCCGCCTTCGAAGGTATCGTTCGGGGGCCGCGGACGCGTCGAGTTGTGCGAACTCGGCGATGTGGTACGTGTCTCTTCAGGAATTGGCATCGGTTGTTGTCGGAGGTTGTCATCGGACGGCTGAACCGGCTGACCGCCCGGGGCCGCTGTAACGATTGTCTGCAGTGCGGGCGTCGGTCGGCCGAAATGCTCGTGGCATCCCGCGAATGTTTCTCCTCGTGTCGTCGAGCCATTGCATGTTTCGCCACGATGATGTTTCCTGGTCGAGACGTCGTCGGGATGCTGTCGGGAGGTCGCCGGGGCTCGGCACGACGCCGATGCGAACTCGGCCGGCTCCCGTCCGGGCGGACAAGATCCGTTGTGGCGGTGGCCCCCGGGCGCCGCCGGTAAGGTGAACAGCATGGCCGTCGACCTGTCCGAGGAGATCAAACAGCTGGATGCCACGTTGACCGGCATCGAGACGGTTCTCGACGTGGAGGGGTTGCGCCGTCGCGCCGAGGATCTGGAGCGTCAGGCCGCGGACCCCGACCTCTGGTCCGATCAGGACCGGGCCCAGGCTGTCACCCGCCGGTTGTCGTCGACGCGCGGGGACATCGCCAGGGTGGAGGGGCTGCGTCGCCGTCTCGACGACATCGCCGCCGCCGCGGACCTCGGCGATGAGGATCTGCTCGCCGAGGCCGCAGCCGATCTTCCCAGGCTGTCCAGTGACATCGCCGGTCTCGAGATTCGGACCCTGCTGTCCGGCGAGTACGACGAGCGGGACGCGATCGTGCAGCTCTCGGCCGGGGCCGGCGGGGTGGACGCGGCCGACTGGACGGCGATGTTGCTTCGGATGTACCTGCGGTGGGCCGAGCGGCACGGCTACGCCACGGAGGTCTTCGACACCTCCGAGGCTGAGGAGGCGGGTCTGAAGTCGGCAACTTTCCAGGTCAAGGCGCCCTATGCGTACGGGACGCTGCGCAGTGAGCACGGGGTGCACCGGCTCGTCCGGATTTCGCCGTTCGACAACCAGAACCGGCGGCAGACCTCCTTCGCCGGGGTCGAGGTCACCCCGGTCGTCGAGCTGTCCGACCACGTCGACATCGACGACAAGGATCTGCGTATCGATATTTTCCGTTCGTCCGGTCCGGGTGGGCAGGGGGTCAACACCACCGACTCCGCGGTCCGCATCACGCATCTGCCCACGGGCATCGTGGTGACGTGTCAGAACGAGCGCAGCCAGCTCCAGAACAAGGCCGCCGCGATGATCGTGTTGCAGGCGAAGCTCCTGGAGCGGCGGCGGGCCGAGGAGGCGGCGGAGAAACAGCGCATCACCGGCGGGCCACAGGACGTCTCCTTCGGATCGCAGATCCGTAACTATGTCCTCCACCCATACCAGATGGTGAAGGATCTGCGTACCGACACCGAGACCTCGAACACCAGCGGTGTTCTCGACGGCGAGCTCGATGATTTCATCGACGCGGAGATCCGGTGGCGGCGGTCGGTCGAGAACCAGGCGTGAGAGGGTTCTTCGGAGCTTTTGTCGACGCCTGGGATGTGTCTGGTTCCGGACTGGGCGGGCAAGCCTCGCCGCACCGTCCGGGCGCTCGTGGCCCGGCGAGACGATGAGCGCCCGGCGCTCCGGTTCCGGAGTTCCGGGGGTTCGGGGGTTCGGGGGTCTGGAGATCCCCCGTTTCCGGGACGGCATCCAAATGTCGCCTGCCTCTCGGGGAACGGACGGTGAAAAGACAAAGATCCGGCCGTGGTGGGAACGTCGGTGTGACGTAGGCCCGGCCGGCGGCTCGGCTCGGCGTCGGGGAAGGACTCACCGGATCTCCTGACGCCATTGGCATGCCGGGTATACACGTGTAGAGTTCCGGGTAGTTCGCGGACCGTTCGATTTTTTAGTTTCGGTGTCTTGATCTGGTCCGCCTACTGCTTCACCCGATGGGATGTACGCCCGTGTCACCTGGTCGTTCACAATTGCGAACCGCTGTCGCGGAGGGAGTGCGGTCTGTGTCCCTGCACACGAATGCACGCATGTATATGTGTGGAAATAACGGTGCAAATCCGGGCAAGATGGCCAGTCTCGTCGGTACGGGAACGCCGTGACCTCCCTGGCGCCTGCGGCGTCCGGCGCCGCAGGCGGCGTGTTCGACGGTGCGCCCACGATGCCCCTGCCCGTCCTTATGTACCACGGCGTCGGTGATTCGGTGAGTGCGGACTTCCGACGCTGGGAGGTCCCTCCCGGTGCCTTCGCAGAGCAGCTCGAGGCCCTCGTCGAAAGCGGCTACCACCTCACCGGTCTCACTGACGCGCTGGCGCATCCCACCCGCCGCCAGGTGGTGATTACCTTTGAGAACGGCTTCGAGGACTTCGTCACCACCGCGGTGCCCGCTCTGCGGGCGATCGGGGCCAGCGCCACCCTGTATGTGCCGACCGCCTTCGTCGGCCGGCGCGCCACCTGGCTGGATGGCTACACCGAGCGCAACCTCCCCCTGTTGGACTGGTCCGACCTCGCCGCGCTCGCCGGGGAGGGCATCGAGCTTGGCTCGCACGGTCACCGTCATCTGGAGCTCGACGTGGTGCCGACCGCTCTGGCGCGGTACGATGTCACCGCCAGCCGGCGGCTGATCGAGGAGAGAACCGGCCGGCGTCCGGACAGCTTCTGCTACCCCTTCGGTTATCACTGTGCGGCGGTGCGCCATGTCGTCGCGGCCGCCGGGTTCGAATCAGCCTGTGAGGTCGGATACCGCATTCATCAACCGACGCTGTCCCGGTTCGCCATCAGCCGATTGATCGTCAATCGGGCCGCTGGGGCGGCCGACATCCTTCGGCTCGTTTCCCAGGGGCATCGCGACGCCCTGCTCAGCGTCCGGCGAGGACTGCAGTCGGGGTGGCGGGCATATCGAGCGGCGCGCTGGCGGCTCGGCCGAGGCGCCTGACGACGGGGGCGCGGGAAACTGGAGTCCGGGGCCCGGCGGTTGCCGCGTGCTCTCTCACACGACCGCGAGCCGATAGCCCCGCTTGATGACGGTCTCGACCGCGCAGCCGGCTGGTCCCAGCGCGGTGCGTAACCGGGCGACGGTCATCTCGACCGCGTGTTCGTCGGTCAGCCCGGCCGTGCCCGTCCGGCGCAGCAGCTCGGCTCGGGACAGCACCCGGCCGGGACGCTCGGTCAGCGCGTCGAGGACTGCCGCGGTCCTGGGTGCGAGCATCACCGGCTCGCCGTTGACGATCACTGCCGCGCCCTGGACCCGCAGCACGTGCCCCGCGGCCTCGACGGTCCGCACCCGGCGACGCGGGAGCTCGTCGGACAGCGTGCGCACGAGTGCTCCGAGCCGGAACCGGTCCGGGGTCACCGTCGCCACGCCCTGCCGTTCGAGGGGGGCGGCACAGACCGGACCCACGCACGCGGGCAGCACCTCGCCACGCAGCGCGGTCAACAGTTCGTCGAACTGTCCCATCTCCCGGGCGATCCGTAGCAGGCTCACCACGGCGGGCGCGCTGGTGAAGGTGACCGCGGAGACCCCGCCGGTGACGATGAGTTCGACCATCCGGCGGACCGGCCGCAGATCGTCCGGCGGTTCCCACCGGTACACCGGTATCTCGACGACCTCGGCACCCGCCGCGCGCAGTCCCTCGACCATGTCTGGCAATGGCTCGCCGTGTAGCTGCACCGCGATGCGCAGCCCGGCCAGGTTCTCCGTGAGCAGATGGGCGACGAGCTCGGCGCCGGATTCCGAGCGGGGCGACCAGCACTCGGTCAGCCCCGCGGCCCGGACGGCGCCGGTGACCTTCGGCCCGCGGGTGAACAGCCGGGCGCCGTCCAGCCGGTCGCGCAGCCGCTCGCCGAGCCCCCAGCCCTCGGCGGCCTCCACCCAGCCGCGGAAGCCGATTGCCGTCGTGGCGATCACCGCGTCCAGCGGCCGGGTGAGGCACTCCCGGGTCGCGGCGAGCAGCAGGCTGTCGTCGGCGAGCGGCACTATGCGCAGGGCCGGGGCATGGACCACCCGGGCTCCGCGCCGTTCGAGGAGGTTCGCGAGCTCGTCGCGGCGACGCGCGGCCGTGACCCCGACGGTGAAGCCGAGCAGCGGTGGCAGCACGGCGCTGACGGCCGGCTCCCTCGATGTCGCCGACGCCGGGAACGTCCCGGGTGCGCTGGTGGTTTCGGGCGGGCTGGTGGTTTCGGGTGTTCCGGCGGTCCCGGGTGCGCCGGACCGGTCGCCAGCGTCGGGCCGCCCGGGACTACGGATTGTCACAAGGCAACCTCCTGGCCTGGGGTCCCGCGCCGATCCCCCGGTCACCGCAGGATCGGCCACGGCCATGTCCACGCGCTTGCCGGTGTGCAACGCCGGTGTTAACCGGCACCGTTGCGTATTCACGACGTCCGCATCGAGCGTTCGTCGGGCATCTCACATCCCGTCGTGTCGTGGAGTGCATGCCTTGTAGCCGGACCGACCTGACTTCGAGTCGGCGTTGACATCCTGGGTTCGTACGGTTCTGGTCGTAGCGGGTGGCCGTTCGGACCGGCACCCATCGGTTCGGACGTGCGGGTGGTGCGCGGATGTCTTCTCGATCACTGGTGGTCGTCGGCCACGGCATGGTGGGGCATCGGTTGTTGGCGGCGCTGCGGGACCGCGACGTCGAGGGGCGATGGGATGTCACGGTCCTCGCCGAGGAACCTCGGCCCGCCTATGACCGGGTAGGGCCTCTCGGCGTACTTCACCGGGGCGACCGCGGAGGACCTCAGCCTCGTCGAGGACGGATTCCTTGAGCACCCCCGGCTGCGAGTGCGTCTCGGTGAACCGGTCGTCGCCGTCGATCGGGCTGCCCGGACGGTGACCACCGGTGCCGGCCGCACCTACCGGTACGACGTGCTGGTGCTTGCGACCGGTTCCTACCCGTTCGTCCCGCCGGTACCCGGCCGGGAGGCCACCGGCTGCCACGTCTACCGCACGATCGAGGACCTGGATGCGATCTCCGCCTCGGCGCGCGGCAGCCGGACCGGGACCGGTGTGGTCGTCGGTGGCGGCCTGCTCGGCCTGGAGGCGGCGAACGCGCTGCGTAGCCTGGGGTTGGCCACCCACGTCGTCGAGTTCGCGCCCCGGCTGATGCCGGCCCAGGTCGACGAGGCCGGCGGGCAGACACTGCGAGCCCACATCACCGGGCTCGGGATCGGCGTCCACACCGACACGGCCACCGAGCGGATCGAGGCCGATGCCGACGGGTGGGTCGCCCGAATGGTCTTCGCCCGTCACCCCGAGGGGCTGGCCGGCCTCGACACCGACGTCGTCGTGTTCTCGGCGGGGATCCGCCCGCGGGACGCTCTGGCCCGCGAGTGCGGACTCGACGTCGGGGATCGCGGTGGCATCGTCGTCGACGAGGGCTGCCGCACCAGCGACGAGCACATCTACGCCGTCGGCGAGTGCGCCCTGGCGGCCGGACGGGTGTACGGGCTGGTCGCACCCGGATACGCGATGGCCGAGGTCGTCGCGGACCGTCTGCTTGGCGGCGGCGTGACCTTCACCGGTGCCGACATGTCGACCAAGATCAAGTTTCTCGGCGTCGATGTCGCGAGCTTCGGGGACGCCTTCGGGACGACTCCCGGTGCGCTGCCTATCACGTTCGCCGACCCGGTGGCCAAGGTCTACAAGAAGCTGGTGCTCTCCGACGACGCGCGTAGCGTCCTCGGTGGCATCCTCGTCGGCGATGCGGGGGAGTACGGAACGTTGCGGGCCATGGTCGGCTCCGCCGGGGTCGTGCCGGACGATCCCGCGCGGCTCATCCTGCCGGCCGGCGACGTCGCCGGGGCCGGCGGCTCCGGGGCCGGGGTGGCGCTCTCCGCCGGGGCGCAGATCTGCTCGTGCAACAATGTCACCCACGGTCAGATCTGCGCCGCGATCAGCGAGAATGGCCTTACCGACGTCGCTGGGATCAAGGGGTGCACCAACGCGGGCACGAGCTGTGGCAGCTGCGTGCCGATGCTCAGGACGATCCTCGGCCAGCAGCTCGCCGCTGCGGGCCTCGAAGTGTCGAAGGCGCTGTGCGAGCACTTCGACGTCAGCCGGGCCGAACTGTTCGAGATCGTCCGGGTGCGGGGGATCACGACGTTCTCGCAGCTGATCGCCGAGCACGGTCGGGGCCGGGGCTGCGAGGTCTGCCGGCCGGTGGTGGCCTCGATTCTTGCCTCCCTCTACAACGGGTACGTCCTAGTCGGCGAGCAGGCCGCCCTGCAGGACACCAACGACCACCTGCTCGCGAACATGCAGAAGGACGGCACGTACTCGGTCGTCCCCCGGCTGCCCGGCGGCGAGGTCACGCCCGAGACGCTCAT
Source organism: Frankia sp. CoBUL1 (assembly GCF_978021245.1). NCBI lineage: Bacteria > Bacillati > Actinomycetota > Actinomycetes > Frankiales > Frankiaceae > Frankia > Frankia sp. CoBUL1. The sequence goes on along the minus strand of NZ_CDXDOS010000081.1, from coordinate 4,361 downwards.
CCTGATTGGCGAGGTGGCCCGGGACTTCAATCTCTATACGAAGATCACTGGCGGGCAGCGCATCGACCTCTTCGGCGCCCGGGCCGAGCAGCTGCCGAAGATCTGGAAGCGGCTGACCGACGCCGGACTCGAGTCCGGACACGCCTACGGCAAGGAGTTGCGGACGGTGAAGTCCTGCGTCGGGGAGACCTGGTGCCGCTACGGCGTACAGGACTCCACCACGTTGGCCGTCGACCTGGAGCTACGCTACCGCGGCCTGCGATCCCCTCACAAGATCAAAATGGCGGTCTCCGGCTGTGCCCGGGAATGCGCGGAGGCGCGGTCCAAGGACGTCGGGGTGATCGCCACCGAGCAGGGCTGGAACCTGTACCTGGGCGGCAACGGCGGTCATCGGCCCCGGCACGCGGAGCTGTTCGCCTCCGACCTCGACACCGAGACGCTCGTCCGCTACATCGACCGTTTTCTGATGTTCTATGTGCGCACCGCCGATCGCCTCCAGCGCACCGCGCCGTGGGTGGAGAGCCTCGACGGCGGCCTTGGGCATGTCCGTGAGGTCATCGTCGATGACTCGCTGGGCATCTGCGCCGAGCTTGACACGGCCATGGCTTACCACGTCGCGACCTATCAGGACGAGTGGAAGACGACGCTGGCCGATCCGGTGGCACTGCGCCGGTTCGCCTCGTTCGTCAACGCCCCCGAGGCGGCCGACCCCGACGTCATCCACGTCCTCGAACGCGGCCAGCCCCGGCCGGCCCGCCCGGCCGAGCGGGCGGCCCTCATCGCCGGTGCCACGCTACCCGTGGTGGCTGACCGTTTCCTTGCCTATCCAGGCTCCTTGCCTATCCAGAGGGACGAAACGGACACAAAAGCCTCTGGATAGGCAAGTAGGAGCATCACGGACGATTTGGAGGCCGCCATGATCTGGACCGACATCTGTGCCCTGGACGATCTGACTCCCGATCGCGGCGTGGCCGCGCTCGTCAACGGCGCCCAAGTAGCCATCTTCCGGCTGAGCGACGGTCCCGTGCTCGCCGTCGGCAACGCCGACCCGATCGGCCTGGCCAACGTGCTCTCCCGGGGTCTCGTCGGCTCCCGCGGAGACCGGGCCGTGGTCTTCTCGCCGTTGCACAAGCAGGCGTTCGACCTGGCGACGGGGGAGTGCCTTGATGCCGAGGGGGTGCGCATCCCCGTCTACCCGGTGCAGGTGCAGGACGGTCGGGTGCTGGTCGGCCCCGTCGCGGCGGCCCGGCCGGTCAGCTGAGGCGATCAGTCGGGCGATCAGCCGAAACGGTCGGCTACAGTGATCGGCCCCGAACGGGCTGGTCAGGCCGCACACTGGGAGAAAGCCGACGCGGGAGGGGACGAAGATGACCGGTGCGCAGACAGCCCCGGGCGGATGGGTGGCCCTTGTCGGTGGCGGTCCCGGGCGGGCGGATCTGATCACCGTACGCGGTCTACGGCTGCTCCAGGCTGCGGATGTCGTGGTGGTCGACCGGCTGGCTCCCCATGAACTGCTGGACGAGGTGCGACCCGGTACCGAGATCATCGATGCAGGCAAGGCGCCGCACGGTCACAACCTGACCCAGGACGAGATCAACGCGGTGGTCGTCGATCGGGGACTGCGCGGGTTCGGTGTCGTCCGGCTCAAGGGCGGCGATCCGTTCGTCTTCGGTCGTGGCGGCGAGGAGGCTCTGGCCTGCGCCGCGGCCGGCCTGCCCTGCGAGATCGTCCCCGGGGTGACGAGCGCCGTCGCGGTCCCCGCGCTCGCCGGGATCCCGGTGACCCACCGGGGCATCACCCAGGACGTGGCCGTCGTCAGCGGCCACATCGATCCTTCGCATCCCGGTTCCACTGCCGACTGGGACGCGCTCGCTACCGGTCCGGGCACGGTCGTCGTGCTGATGGGCGTCGGGGCACTCTTTGAGATCAGTCACGAGCTGGTGAAGCGGGGCCGCCGGCCGGAGACTCCGACCGCGGTGATCCACGCTGGCGGGACAGCCGATGAGACGATCATCATCGGGCCCCTGGTGGATATCGCCCAGCTTGCGGCCGAAGCCGCGATCAGTTCTCCCGCGGTCATCGTAATCGGAGATGTGGTTACGTTACGTGATCGCCTTGCAGGCGTGATAGGTACCGTCGGGGCGGTCCCAGCGTGGCCGGGCTCAAGAGACGTGACGGGCGGCGAGGACCGCCAGTAGCATCACGATCGCGATCAGCGCGACGATCACCTGCGGTGACATCTGGAAGAAGTTCTGGCGCAGATACTCGCGCGAGGCGCGGCAGGTGGGACACCGGCCTTCGACCACTAGTCCGGCGCAGCGCGCGCAGACGAGATCCTCGCTGCCCATGGCGCCTCCTTCCCACCCGTGACGGATGCCATGATCGGGCGATCGTCGCACTTCCCCGGGATGGGGACAACACCCGGACGTTCCGGATGGAGCACGACCGCTGGCGACGCGCACGATCGACTTCCACGTTACGCCCGCGCACGGTGGCGTGCCGCTCCGTCAAAGGTCGATCGGGCGGGCGGCGACCCGTCCGGGCTGTTCCCGGAGATTCCGGTCGGGCGTAACCTGCGGTCCCCGACCTTCGTCACGCCCTACCATGCGGCTACTGAAAGTCATAGGCGTGTGGGAAGGCGCAATGATTGTTTTGAGCTCCGTGAGCAAGCGGTACCCGAACGGCGACCGGCCGGCGCTGGTCGATGTCACCGCGGAGATCGGTGCCGGTGAGTTCGTCTTCCTCGTGGGTCCGTCCGGATCGGGTAAGACCACATTGCTGCGATTGCTGCTGCGGGAGGAACGAGCGACGTCCGGCCGGGTGCTGGTGGCTGGCCGTGACGTCGCGCGGATCCCGGACCGCGGGGTGCCCCAGTTGCGCCGGCTGGTCGGCTGTGTCTTCCAGGACTTTCGCCTGCTACCGAATCGGACCGTAACGGCGAACATCGCGTTCGCCCTCGACGTGGTCGGCCGTCCTCGGCATGTCGTGCGCAGCGTCGTGCCGGAGGCACTCGACCTGGTCGGCCTCGCGGAGAAGGCGGACCGGTATCCCGACGAACTCTCCGGAGGCGAACAGCAGCGGGTCGCGATCGCCCGGGCGTTCGTTGGCCGTCCTCGGATCCTGCTGGCCGACGAGCCGACCGGCAACCTCGATCCGAACACCAGCATCGAGATCGTGAACCTGCTCGACACTGTTCATCAGGCCGGCACCACCGTCGTGATGGCCACCCACAACGCGTCGCTCGTCAACGCGATGCGCCGCCGGGTGCTCGAGCTGAGCGACGGCGCGCTGATCCGGGACGAGGCTCGCGGGCGTTACAACCAGGATGATCTGGCGGTGCCGATGATTCCCCGGCCCCGGCCCAGGGTGCCGGCCGACCGGGTCCGCTGATGCGACCGGGTCTGCTGGCGTCGCTGCTGTGGACGGGCCTGCGCCGCAACCTGGCGATGACCTGTGCCATGATCATAACTGTCACGATCTGCCTGGCGTTGCTGGGGTCGGGCCTGCTCCTGCGGGCGCAGGTGCACACCATCGACGACTTCCTGCTCGACCAGATCGAGGTCGTCGTTGATCTCTCCGATGGCATCACCCCGGGCGAGCGGTCTGCCCTCGATGCCGAGATCGCGGCGGATCCACTGGTCGCCGACGTGCGGTACGAAAGCAAACAGCAGGTGTACGACCGTTTCCGCCGGGACTTCCGTGGATCGCCCGACGTCCTCGCCGGTGTCGGACCCGACGACCTGCCCGCGGCGCTACGACTCACGCTTACCGATCCGCGAGCGGCCCGCGACATCGTCGTCACCTACACCGGCCTCGACGGGGTGGAAGCTGTTCGCGACCAGCGCGGCCTGCTTGACCCGTTGTACCGGTTCCTCGACGCCTTCACCGCGGGCGCTTTCGCCCTCGCCGGCGTGCAGGCCCTGGCGTCCTTCGCCCTCATCTACACGATGATCCTGATCTCGGCGCACGCCCGGCGACGGGAGACTTCGATTATGAAGATGGTCGGTGCTTCCAACGGAACAATCCGGGCTCCGTTCGTCTTGGAAATCGCGGCGGTGGGGCTGGTTGGCGGGCTGCTCGCCACGGGCGTGCTTGCGTTGGCGAAGATCTACCTGGTGGACGGCCGGTTCGCGAAGCAGACGATGTTCCCCCTGTTCGGTTGGTCGGCGGTCTGGGAGACCGCGGCCGTCGTGCTGGGGGTCGGTGTGCTCGCCGCCGCCGTGATGGCTTCGGTGGCGCTCCGCCGTCATCTGCGGGTCTGAGGCGTCATCCGTCGCTCGGCCCCGGTTCGCTTCGATTCGAACTGGACATCATCCTCGATGAATACTTCCTTGAGATAATCTTCGGGTGACACCCAGGGC
>NZ_CDXDOS010000080.1:0-13654 GCF_978021245.1 Frankia sp. CoBUL1 | reverse complement strand
GGAAGTTTTCCACATTGCATGGTCTATGCAGACCACTGTTACAAAGCAGATAGCTCGTCCGGATGGCCCGAGGTGGTTTTCCCGGCTTCAGTGCCTTCGACGGCGCAGGAGACGACCGATGTCCGGTGGGGCGTGGCTCTGCCGGGTGACCGCCTCCCCGGGCCCGGTCCAGGTCCCGGTCGACGCGCAACCTCCACCGGACCGCGGCACGCTCCTCGCGTCCCTGGTTGCCGCCCTGGCCTGATGGTCGCTCCGTCGCCTACCAACACTTACGTGACGGTAGAGTGCCGAGGAACCGCGTATGGGCGCCGCGAAGAGTCGCACCGAGAGGGGCCGCAGCAATGACCGACAGAAGGACCGACAGAAGGGACGTCGGCACGGACGTCGGCGAGGGCGTCGCGTCACCGCCGGAACATCCGCGGATCGCCGAGTTGACCGCGCGTGCCGCCACGAGTGAGATCCCGACCGCGGCGCTGTGCCGTGATCTCGCCGTCGCGCACGAGCGGGTCGGCGACGACGCCGGGGCCGTGCGGTGGGCCCTGGCGCTCACCGACGCCGGCAGCGACCTCGGTGCCTGGTCGGCCGCTGCCGGCGTGCTGCGCCGCGTCCTGCCGCGGGTCGCGCCGCTGCCGAGGTCCGCGCGGGTGGCCGTGCTCGGCAGTTACACGACGTCGCAGTTCGCCGCGCTGTTGCCGCTGGCCGCGGCGCGAGCCGGGGTCGCCGTCGAGGTCTACGAATGCGGCTACGGGCAGTACCGCCAGGAGGTCCTGGACCCCGCGAGTGAGCTCTACCGGTTCCGGCCCGACATCGTCGTGCTCGCGGTGCACGCCGGGGAGACCGCCCTGCCGGCGGTCGCCGACGACCCGGCCGCCGCGGTGGCCACCGAGGTCGAGCGTTGGACGTCGCTGTGGGACACGATCATAAATCGATGCGGGGCCCGGATCGTCCAGCACACCTTCGCCATCCCCGGCGAGGTCGCGCTCGGCCATCTGGCGTTGCGGGTTCCCGGCTCCCGGCCGACGATGCTCGCGCGGGTCAACGCCGAACTCGGTCGGGTGTCCGGCGAGCGGGGCGACGGGGTCGCCTTCGTCGACTGCGAGCGGCTCGCCGCCGACGTGGGCAAGCGTGCCTGGTTCGACGCGCGGTACTGGCACCGGTCCAAGCAGGCGGTGTCGCTCGCGCAGGTGCCGCTGCTGGCCCGGCACACCGCCGCGGTGCTTGGGGCCCAGCTGGGAACGAGCCGGAAGTGCCTGGTCCTCGACCTCGACAACACTCTGTGGGGCGGTGTGCTCGGGGAGGAGGGCCTGGCCGGCATCGCGCTCGGCGATGACGCTGTCGGGGAGGCGTTCGCCGCGTTCCAGACATACGTCGCCGAGTTGAAGGCCCGCGGGGTCGTGCTCGCCGTCTGTTCCAAGAACAACGACGCCGACGCCCGGGAGGCGTTCGAGCGTCATCCGGGGATGCGGCTCGGCCTCGATGACATCGCGGTGTTCAGCGCCTGCTGGGACGACAAGCCGACGCAGATCCGCCGGATCGCCGCCGCGCTCGGCCTCGGCCTCGACGCGCTGGTCTTCGTTGACGACAACCCGGCCGAGCGCGAGGTCGTCCGCCAACTCGTTCCCGAGGTGGACGTCGTGGCGCTGCCCGCCGATCCGCACGGCTACGTCCGGGCGCTGGCGGACTATCCCTTCTTCGAGGCCACCGCCCTCACGGCCGAGGACGCCGCGCGCACCGCCACGTACCGGGCCCGGGCCGAGACGGCTGCCGCCGCCGCGGCGGCGACCTCGCTGGAGGACTTCCACCGCGGGCTGGACATGACCGCTACCGTGGTCCCGCTCGACGGCATGACCCTGCCGCGGGTCGCCCAGTTGGTCGGCAAGACCAACCAGTTCAACCTGACCGGTCGCCGCCGGGGCGCCGCCGAGATCGAGCGGCTGGCTGCCGATCCCGGCACGGCGGTGTTCTGCGTCCGGCTCGCCGACCGGTTCGCCGACCACGGGCTGGTCGCCGTGGTCATCGCGGTGGAGTCGGCGGACGCGCTGGACATCGACACCTGGCTGATGAGCTGCCGGGTGATCGGCCGGACCCTCGAGGACGAGGTGGCTGCGCTTGTTCTCGCCGAGGCCCGCCGCCGCGGCCTCGCCCGCGTGACCGGGCACTACCGGCCGTCGGCGAAGAACGTTCTGGTGGCCGGCCTCTACGAACGGCTCGGTTTCGAGCGGGTCGACCCGGCGCCGGCCACGACCCCGGCGGCGGAGACGACGTACTGGAGCCGTGATGCGCGGTCGCCGTACCTGCCGCCTGGGCTCATCCGGGTCGTCGTGGCCGAGCCGTCCGGCGTCGTGGCCGGGCTGTCTCCCCAGGTGTTCCCCCAGCCGCGGCCACAGGACCGCAAGATGGAAGAGGTGCCTCGCTGATGGTGCAGGAGCGACTACAACAGATCTTCCGGGAGATCTTCAGTGACGACGACCTCGTCATCAGCGACGGAATGACCGCCGCCGATGTACCGGGGTGGGACTCGCTCGCGCATATCAACCTCATCTACGCGGTCGAACGCGAGTTCTCGATCCAGATCGCCGATGAACGGCTCGCGAGTTTCGCCACCGTCGGTGACCTGCGTGAGCACATCGAGGAGCTGAGTGGTGTCCACTGAGATCGAGCGTGTCAACGGCCCCGGCCCCGGTGCCCCTCTCGGGTCCGGCGGGTCCGCAGGGAGCGACTCCGCAGGGAGCGACTCCGCAGGGAGCGGCGCCGTCCGAGCCGATCAGCCTGCAGCCGCCCCGTCCCCCCGGGTAGCCGGGACGGACGGCGACCAGGACACCCGGGATGCCTCCGACCTCGGGTTGTGGGAGATCCTGCGGGAGGACTGGCGCCGGCACTACAAATCGTTCGCCCACCCGGGGCTGCACGTGCTCGCCGTCTATCGCATCGGGCAGTGGCGGCGCACCCGCAGCCAGCCCGTCCGCGGGATCGTGACCGTCTTCTACAAGGTGGTCAACAAATTGATCATCCGTAACCTGTACGGGGCCGAGCTCGACGAGCAGGCGCGGATCGGCCGCCGGGTCCACATCGGCCATCACCAGACGATCCTCATCCCGCCGCACTGCGTGATCGGGGACGACTGCACCCTGCGGCACAACCTGACCATCGGCTACGCGAGCGGTACGGCGGGCCCGCGGGACGTGCCGAAGGTCGGCAAGCGGGTCGAGCTCGCCCCCGGGGTTCACCTCATCGGGGCGATCAGCATCGGCGACGACGCCAGGATCGGTCCGGGCTCGATCGTGATGACGGACGTGCCGGCGGGCTCGACCGTCTTCGCCGCTCCCGCGCGGGTGATGCGCCCACCGGGGCGTTGAAACCGTCCGGGTGACGCGCCCGCCGGCGCGCTGAGACTGCCTACGCGCCACTGCGGGATGTCGGCGACCGGCTCGTGGGATCGACTCGGTACGGTTTGAGGCCGGAACACTGGTGTCCGATTGGACCCGACCTGTGCCGTTGCCGAGATGGGGAGGACTCGCGGATGAAGGTGCTCGTGACGGGCACGGAGGGGTATCTGGGGTGCCTGCTCGCGCCCGAGCTGCTGCGTGATGGCCATGAGGTCATCGGCGTGGACACCGGCTACTACAAGTACGGCTGGCTGTACCGCGGCGTCGACCGGACCCCGTTGACCCTTGACAAGGACCTTCGCCATCTCACGGTCGAGGACTTCGCGGGGGTCGACGCCGTCGTGCACCTGGCGGAGCTGTCCAACGACCCGCTCGGCGCGCTCGCCCCGGACGTGACGTACAAGGTGAACCACGTCGGCTCGGTCCGGCTGGCGAAGCTGGCCAAGCAGGCCGGCGTCGAACGGTTCGTCTACATGTCCTCCTGCAGCGTCTACGGCGTCGCGACCGGTGCGGACGTCACCGAGGCCTCGCCGGTGAACCCGCAGACCCCCTACGCCGAGTGCAAGGTCTACGTGGAGCGTGACGTCGCCCCGCTGGCGGACGACACCTTCTCGCCGACCTTCCTGCGCAACGCCACCGCCTACGGCGCCTCCCCGCGGCAGCGTTTCGACATCGTGCTCAACAACCTGGCCGGGGTGGCCTGGACTACCGGCGAGATCGCGATGACCTCGGACGGCACCCCGTGGCGTCCGCTGGTCCACGGGCTCGATATCGCGAAGGCGATCCGCCTGGCGCTGACCGCACCGCGCGACATCGTGCACAACCAGATCTTCAACGTCGGCGACAGCGAGCAGAACTACCAGGTGAAGGAGATCGCGGACGCGGTCGCCACGGTGTTCACCGGCTGCACGCTGAGCTTCGGTGACAACGGCGGTGACAATCGCAGCTACCGGGTGTCGTTCGACAAGATCGCCTCCATCCTGCCCGGCTTCTCCTGCGACTGGAACGCGCTCAGGGGCGCCCAGCAGCTGCACGACGTCTTCACCCGTATCCAGCTCGACAACGAGACGTTCACCGGCCGCGGGCACACCCGGCTCAAGCAGCTTCAGTACCTGATCCGCACCAGCCAGCTCGACGCCGACCTGTTCTGGGCCCACTCGTGATCATTACGCCGACGCCGATCGCCGGGGTGATGATCGTTGATGTCGAGCCGTTCTCCGATGCCCGCGGCATGTTCGCGCGCACGTTCTGTGCCGACGAGTTCGCCGCCGCGGGGCTCACGGTCGACGTCGCCCAGTGCAGCGTGGCCTACAACGCCTCCGCGGGCACCGTCCGCGGGATGCACTGGGCGGGGGAGCCGGTGCGGGAGACCAAGCTGGTGCGCTGCACCCGCGGCGCCCTGCTCGACGTCGTCGTCGATCCCCGCCCGGACTCGCCGACCTACCTGCGGCACGTGGCGGTGAAGCTCTCGGCCGACAACCATCGGGCGCTGTTCATCGACGCGGGCCTGGCGCACGGGTACCAGACGCTCGTCGAGTCCACCGAGGCGACCTATCAGATGAACGTCCCGTTCACGCCGGGACACGACCGTGGGCTGCGCTTCGACGACCCGCGGCTGGGTATCGTCTGGCCGCTGCCCGTCTCGGTGATCTCCGACAAGGACCGTGCCTGGCCGCTGCTGGCCGGCGATGGTCCGGCCGGAGGCCCGGCCGGCGACGCCGCGCCACCCGGCCCTCCCGGCATCCAACGTGATGTAGCTCACGCATCCGGCGGGGTTGGCGCGACGGCCTGAATCCGTCGTCCCCGGTTCGGTCGACCGCCGGGCCCCCGCTCCACCAGTGAAAATCAATGCTGGCAGGGAAAAGTGAGCGGGGTGTGGGGTGTTGCCCACGAACGGGGGCAGGTGCTGGAAGGCATCCCACGTCTTGCCAGCTGGACAACCAGGCGCGGACGTGAGGGTTAGATTACCGGGTTTTCCCCCGACCGGCTGAACGAGGCCGTCGGTCGACAGTCGGTCGACCGACGGCCGACAGCGCCTGCAACGCCGCGGATACCCGCCGGGCGGGACGGCTGGCGGGGCCGGCTAGGCGGCGTCGGGGGGTGGTGCCACGGCTTCCTCTCGGCGACTGTGGGTCACGTGGGGGGTGGTGCCCACCGGCTAGCATGACCCGGCGTGCGCAGAACCCATGACCGCCGATCTTCGCCGGAAAATCATCGGGCTGCCGTCAGGGGTGCCGGCGGTGGCATCTCGCCGACGGAAACGAGCGCTCGTCCGGCGGTCGCCGCTGCGGCGGTGGGTGGCGGGTGTCCGGCCGATGACCGGTGCCCGCATGCCCGGGGCCTGCGCTCTCCTTCCTGCCTTCGCCGGCGATCGCCCGGCGGCGTGGCGGGCCCGTCCCGGCTTCACGAAGATCATGTCGTTCGCGGGACCGTCACATCCTTCTGGTCGGATGTGCGGTCATCATGTCGTTCGGCCTCTCGTTCGGCCTCGCGGCCGACTGGCACAGCCATTCCCGTCCACCAGATCGTGAAGATCGATGTCGACACCTCACCTAGGGGAACGCATGTCATCCGCAACCCCGGCCCAGCGCGGTAGTGGCACCGCCGAGGCCGACGCGACCCAGAAGCAGGCGACCCAGAAGCAGGATGCTCCCGGCGGCATCGCTACGGCGGTAATCGCCTGCCGGTCCTGCGGCGGACCGGCCCCGCGCCTGTTCCTCTCCCTGGGGTCCACCCCCATCGCCAACCGCCTGGTGCGCGCCGACGCCCTCGACGCGACCGATCCGTCGTTCCCGCTTGAGGTCGGCTTCTGCGAGGCCTGCGCACTCGTCCAGCTCACCCACGAGCTGCCGGCGTCCGAGATCTTCGACGAGGACTATCCCTACTTCTCCTCGTTCTCCGACATGCTCGTCCGCCACGCGGAGAAGCACGTGATCGACCTGATCGCGAGCCGCAACCTCGGGCCGGACAGCCTGGTGGTCGAGGTCGCCAGCAACGACGGCTACCTGCTGAAGGCGTTCGTCGAGCGGGGCATCCCGGTCCTCGGGATCGAGCCGACCCCGGGCCCGGCCGCGGCCGCCCGGGAGGCGGGCGTGCCGACCCGCGAGGAGTTCTTCGGCGCGGAGCTCGCCCGCCAGCTCGTCGCGGAGGGTCGCAAGGCCGATGTGATCATAGCGAACAACGTGATGGCCCACGTCCCGGACCTCAACAGCTTCGTCGAGGGCTTCTCGATCCTGCTCGCCGACGGCGGCCTCGTCGACGTCGAGAACCCCGGGGTCGGCGCGTTGCTGGCCCACACCGAGTTCGACACGGTCTACCACGAGCACTTCTGCTACTTCTCCACGATCGCGGTCGACGCCCTGATGCGCCGGCACGGCCTCGCGCTCGTCGGCGTCCAGGAGTTCCCCGAGCTGCACGGCGGCACCCTGCGGTGGAGCATGCAGCACACCGCCACCGCGGACCCGGCCGAGTCGGTGGCGGCGGTGCTCGACGCCGAGCGGGCTGCCGGGCTCGACACGTTCGACCGGTACGCCAGCTTCGGCGACGACGTCCGCGCCGTGCAGGACGAGCTGGTGGCGTTGCTGCGCTCGCTGCGCGCCGACGGTAGGACCATCGCCGCCTACGGCGCGGCGGCCAAGGGAGCGACCCTGCTGAACTCCAGCGGCATCGGTACCGACCTGCTCGATTTCGTCGTCGACCGCAACATCCACAAGCAGGGCCGGTACCTGCCCGGCGCCCGGTTGCCGATCCTCGATCCTGCCGTCCTGCTGGAGCGGCAGCCCGACTATCTGCTGCTGCTGGCGTGGAACGTGAAGAAGGAGATCATCGCCCAGCAGACCGAGTACGCCGCGCGCGGTGGCTCCTTCATCGTGCCGGTTCCCCGGCCCGTAGTGCTGTAGGCAACCCATCGTGGTCTCAGGCCGTCGTTATTTCCGTCCGTGGTTGTGCGGACCCTGCTCGCTGGGCCGGCTGAGCCGGTCGGGCTGGTCGAGAGAGCGGGTATGACGGACATCGACGTGGACCTGAGAGCCACGGGTGGGGAGGACGACTCCCCACCCGAGGGTTCCCCTGACGAGACCCGGTACGTGCCACGATCCCAGCGTCCCGCGCGGGCGACCGGGCAGCGTCCCGGAGAGCGGACCGAACGTCTCGGCGAAGGGTTCGAACGCCGTGGCGGCCGCCGACCCGGTGAGGTTTTCGAGGTGTCCACGGGGCCGATCCGCCCGCAGCCCGCTCCGGCGCCGGCGCCGCGGCCGGAATCCGGGGCGGGCGAGCAGACCATCAAGGTCTCTGGACTGCCGTTGATCCGCCGCCCGCCCCCGGGCACCGTGTGGACCGGCCCGGTGCGGCCCCACGGCGATCCGTCGGAGCAACGGCCCACCGCTTCCCCGGGCGAGATCTCCGTGAGCCGGGTGCCAACGGCCGGGAAGGCGGGAGAACCGTCGGGCGAGGCCGGGGGAAGACCGCCAGTCGACCCGGTCCGCCCCGCGGGGCCGGTGCCCGGGCCGTCCGGGCCCGCGATCCAGCCGCCCGACGTCGTCACCGCCACGATGGACCTGAGCGCGCTGCAACGCCGGCTGCGGGCGGAGAAGACCGAGCTCCTCCGGCGGGTCGAGGGGCAGACTCCCCGGCATCGCCGCTCGGACCGGCGGGCGCGTCGAACCGACGAGACCGATCCGGAGAGCACACAGATCTTTCCGCGGCCGCCCCCCGCCGGGCGTGGCGGCCGATTTCCCGGGGCGGGCACCGCGCGGTCCCGCGGTCGACGAAGGCCCGCCGCGACGGGCGGCGGCGAGCGGGCCGCCGCGGCCGCGTCCTTCGGGCCGGGGCCCGGTAACGGGGCCGACGGCCTGGTGGACGATCTGACCGGCGACGAGGGTCGCGGGCCGCGAGGGTCCGGGCCGCGAGGGTTCCGGCGGCCGTGGCGGAGCCAGGTCGAAGGCGATCTGGACGCTGGCGGACCAGGCCGTCTCCAGTGCGACGAACGCCGCGGTCTCGTTCCTGATCGCCCATCAGGTCAGCGACGTCGAGTACGGCGCGTTCGGTATTGCGTACACGTTGTTCTCCATCGTCATCGGCCTGGTCCGCGCCGGAAGCTGCATGCCGCTGAGCATGTTCTACTCGGGTGCCACTCGGAGCGACTTCCGGGCGGCGGCCACCGCCACCACCGGCTCGTCGTTCGTCTTCGGTGTGGCCGTGGGAATCGCGTTCGTCGGCCCGGGTCTGCTCCTCGGCGGCCCGGTCGGGTCGTCGTTGTCGGCGATGGGCCTCGTGCTGCCCGGCCTGCTGCTGCAGGATGCGTGGCGCTATGTCTTCTTCGCGATGGGGAAGCCCTTCGGCGCCTTCGTCAACGACACCGTCTGGGCGGTCGTCCAGATTTTCGGGATCTTCCTGCTCATCCACCGCGGTGTGACCGCATCCCCGCCGCTGCTGCTCGCCTGGGGGGCCTCGGCTCTCGTCGCGGCCCTGCTGGGGATAGCCCAGGCCGGCTTCTGGCCGTCGCCCGGCGAGACCCTTCGATGGCTCCGCAGGAACAAGTCGAACTCCGCCTACCTGGCGGCGGAGTTCATCACCGTCCAGGGCGCGATGCAGACCTCGCTGCTGGTGATCGGAGCGGTGGGTTCGCTGGCGACGGTGGGCGCCCTGCAAGGTGCGCGCACGCTGCTCGGCCCGACCACGGTGGTCGGGGTGGGGGTCGTGAGCTTCGCGTTGCCGGAGTTCTCCAAGCGGACCTCCATGACCCGCCACGCCCGGGAGCGCGCCGCCTACGCTCTCTCGGCCCTCGTCCTCGCTATCGGCACGGCGTGGAGCCTGATCTTCTACCTCCTTCCGGAACGTTACGGCCAGGCGTTGTTGGGCGACTCGTGGGACGGCGTCAGGAACATCCTGGGGCTGTCGATTCTGCACTATCTGGCCGCGTCGGTCCCGGTCGGACCGGCCTGCATGGTCTACGCGCTCGGAAAAGCCAAGATCACATTTCGGGTCAATGCGGTCTTTGCGCCGATGTTGTTTGGTTTTCCTATCATTGGGTTGCTTGTCGGGGAGGCGCGGGGTGCGGTCGTCGGCTATAACATTGCTTTCTGGTCCATTGCGCCGGTGTGGTTTGTGCTGCTCCGTCGACTCGCTCGGGAGCACGACGCGGAGCAGGCCGCGCTGCGGGCGGCGCGGGGCGGCTCCGGGCCTGACCCCGCCCCGGCGGGGCCGGGAGGACGAGAGCTGCCGCGCCCGCGCCGGGCCGGGATGAGCGACGCACGTCGGTCGAGACGGTCGAACGCTGGCGAATCTGACCATCGAATGGATCCCGTGGATGATGTCGAGGGTATGGATGTCGCTCCGGAGCATGGCCCTCGCCGGCCTGGTCGCGGAACCGGATCGCGGCGTGGTGGGCGGGGCACCTGAGCATCCGCGCGGCGTCAGGCATAGCTATAGACCGTTTACTATCCGCTATCGGCTATGCTCACAAATCGGTTCCGTCAGACAGATCTAGACCGTGGTCCGGCAAACGGGCCGGATGCTCCTGTGGGGGGCCACATTGAGTTCGCTTCATGTCCCGCTGGAGGAGTCGTTGCGTCGTCTCACCGGCACTCCGATCCGGGTACGGGCCCGGTCCGCTCGTTCTGAGTCCGTGGCGGGTGCGTCATGAGTCGCAACGTGCAGGCGGGCAACGAGACCAGCCGGGCTCCCTCCGCCCCGTCCCTGCTTCGTATCCTCCAGCCACGGCTGCTGGTTGTCGCCATCGTCGTGGTCGTCTTCGCGGCTCTGGCGGCCGCCTACTCCAAGACGCAGACGGCGACCTATCGGTCGAGTGCCCGGGTCTTCCTCTCGACGGACTCGGGTACACTCGGCGCCAACTCGGTCGACGCGACCCGCTTCGTGCAGACCCAGGCGCAGTTCGCCCAGTCCTCGGCGGCCGTCGCGGAGATCGCGAAGGAACTCAAGCTGCCCGAGCTGGACGTCGCCGCCCGGCTCAGTACCTCGCCGTCCGACGAGGGCTACTTCTTCGTCATCAAGGGGACGGGCCCGAGCCAGCAGGCGGCGGACGCGCTGGTCAAGTCGGCCGAGGATGCCTACAGCAAGCTCTTGACGACCTATGGCCCCAACAGCCAGGCGAATATCAGCGCCATGATCAAACTGCGTGACGGGCTGGTGGCGGAGCAGGCCGCTGCGGGCCAGGGAGCCGGTATTGCCGGGAGCGTCGACAACACCGTCCGCAACACGCAGATCGCGAACCTCAACACGCAGATCGCCACCGCCCGTACCGCCTCCGCGCTGGCGAGCGCGTCGATCAAACTAGCCGAGCCACCCGTCGCCGAAGGCCAGAGCGGGCCGAACCTGTTCCGTAACACGCTGGTCGCTGCGATCGTCGGGTTGCTCGGTTCGATCGCGGCGATTTGGATCATGTATCAGCGCCGGCCCACCATCCTCGACCCGCACAACCCATCCGACACCCTGGGCGTGCCGCTGATCGCCGTCCTGGAGCCGGGACGGACCACCGCCAGCGCGGCCGAGACCCTGGTCTCGGCGATGTCCGCGGTGATGTCCCCGACAAGCAAGGTGATCGCGTTCACCCCGGCGTCGCGAGGGGACCTGACCGCCGATCTCGTCGCCTCCGTGGCCGCCGCCTGGTCCGATGATCAGGGCGTCGTCCTGATCCTGGACACCTCGCCGTCGTCCGAGGTGCGGGGAGTTCTTGAGGGACTGCCCCGGGCGACCTCCGGGGAGCTGCCTCGCTGGGCGCACGAGCCGACCTGCCTGGCACGCTCGTCCGGCACCGGGCGGGGGCACATCCTCTACAACCGCGTGTCGCCGGCCCGGGCCGCCCGGCCCGGTGGCCTCGCCCCGATCCTCGCCGACCGGGCGCCGGTCGTCGACCTCGTTATCCTCGTCACCTCGGCGCTGGCCGAGCTGCCGATGACCGCGGCCTCCGCCATCCAGGCCGACGCCGTCGTGGTCATCACCTCCACCGAAACCAGCCTCAAGGAGCTTGAGCAGGTGCCGCGGGACTGGCCGGCGCTCGCCGAGCGAGTCGTGGGCGTCGTGCACGACGGCCGGACCGGCATCCGCCGGGCCGTCGCGGCGGCCCCGGAGCGTCGTTCGTCGGTCGACACCATCACCTCCAACTCTCCGGTGGGGGACTCGGCCGCGGTGAGCAAGCGGGGCGGCGGCGTGGACTCGGAGGCCACCGACCGCTACGCCCGCCCCGGCAAGCGTTAGAGAGCCCGTAGCCGCGAGGGTCCGGGACCCCGCCGAGGTTCCGGATTCCAGGCGTCGCAACGCCGGTATGACGAGCCGGGCGGTCAGCGTAATCTGACCGCCCGGCTCCTTCGTTGTACCGGCTTCTTGTCGCGGCTTCTTGTCGTATCTCCGGTCCCTGGGTCTGGTCCCGGCGCCCGGTCCCAGTTCCGGCCATCGCGATGGCCGGAACTGCCAAGATGAGGCGAGAGGAGCACGGGCAGGGATGGCGGTATGTGCGGATGGCGCCATCCGTGCGCTGTGGTGCGTGCGGTCGCGCGCCTGCTGCGCGCTGGGTCAGATCGAGGCGAAGGACCGGCCCGGTGCGGGAGCCGGTGGGATCCGCGGTGACGACGCTCCCGGATCCCTCTGGAGCCTGACGGTCTCCTCGGGGGTAACCGTGAACCAGGTGACGAGCAGGAGGCCGAGCCCGGTGACAACCGGGGCCAGCAGGCCTCCGGACAGCACGCTATAGAAGATCAACACCGACCCGGAGAGTACGAACGACTGCGAGCCGCGTACGAACATCGCCACCACCAGACCGATGAACGCGGTGGTCCCGACGACGCCGTACTCGAGGATCAGTTTGGGCAGGAGGGCGTAGTTCAGCGGCAGTCCGGTGCGGTAGAAGAACGCGGCCGCGTCCCGGTCGGCGAACCCGGGCCCCGAGCCGAACGCCACCGTCATCGGGTCGCTGCCGAGCGCGTCCCAGGTCCGCTGGTACGGCTGGACGAAGCGCAGGCTGCCGCTGGAGGTCGATGAGGATGTCTCCGTAGCACGCGCGGCGAAGATGCTCGACGCCGGGGTGAAGCTGATGATCAGTGCCACGAGGCTCACTCCGAGCAGGGCGGTGAGCGCGAATCGGGCGCCCTTGTGAACGGCCAGCAGGACGCCTGCGCAGGCCAGCAGGAGCAGACCTGTGCCGGAAACGGTGCTCAGGATGGCCAGCACAAACATGATCATGCGCCACCAGCCGCCGTTGCGCAGTGTGCAGACCACGATACCGAAGCCGAGGAACTGCGAGCAGAATGACGCCTCGAGGCAGATGAAGGCGTTCGACTTGTACAACGACGAGCCGTACTGCACGGGGTAGGACGTGTTGAACCCATGCATCAGGAACTGCGACGGCACGATGTCCTTGACGACGTCGGTGTACGGAACGCCGACGAGCTGAATGGCGAACTGGAACAGCGCGAGACCGGAGAGTACCGTGATCATGATCAGAAAACGGTCCAGCAGTCGGGGCAGGAGAGCGCGGGCGTCCGCGCCGCGCAGGCCGAGGACGAACGGCACGTACGTCGCCAGCAGCAGCAGCAATGAGGTGAAGGACGTGTCGTCCTTCTCACGGAGGAAGCAGACGAGTGCCGAGGCCGAACATGCCGTCATCGCGACGAGGTAGGTGGTCACCCGGCTGGAGTTGTACGTCAGACCTCCGCGGCGCAGCATCAAGGCTGCGCAGACATAGGTGATCGGCAGGATTACCTGGACCTGTGAACCGCCCACCGGGAAAGCGATCCGTTGCAGAAAGATCTCGCAGAAGAGCAGGATCGTCAGCATCCGGAAGGTGGCGTCGTTGACCGACTTTCCGCTGCCGGCCTCCTGGGTCGGGATCACCCACGACCGTGGAATCCTGGTCGTGAGCGTGGTGGTGACCACTGGTTCCCGTCCCCCCGTTCCTGGTCAGTGGGCTCCCGGGCGCCGCGTCCGGCGACGGGGGTCCGGCGATGGAAGCCCATCCGCACGTCGGCTGGTCGGCTAGCTGGCGCTACGGGCGGACGGCGTGGGCGATTCAGTCTATCCGGGGCCCTCGTGCCGTCTAGCAAGGTGGTCTCCGTGCCGTTTCCGGAGCGCATGGTTGCGTCTCCGTCACGTCTTGCAGCCAGCTGGTGGGGGCTCTTCGAACCCGGCACGGGCGATGAATAATAGCGGTCGTCAGGCTTGACAGCCGTCGGTTCGTATCCGTGCAGATCTGGATTCCGGCGCGGGGCGGGGCGGACACATGCCCTCGGCCACCCGGGACCCGGACGCTACACCGC
>NZ_CDXDOS010000079.1:0-13841 GCF_978021245.1 Frankia sp. CoBUL1 | reverse complement strand
GCCGGCCCCCGCACAACCGGCCCCCGCACAACCGGCCCGCACCCCACCGGGACGGAGCCCTTCCTGCTCGCCGAGGCCGGACCCGCGGGACCACCCGCCTCCGCGCTTCGCGTGCCCTGGCGCCAGCTGCTGCTTGGTGGCGCGCTGGCGATCGCGCTCGGCGGCTGGTGGTGGATCGTCAACATCGTCCGTTACGGCACCTTCCAACCGGAGACGCCGGGATTCCCGCTCGGCCAGTATCTGGGCGACGACTGGGGTGCCTACACCGAGCTGCTGATCAACGGGACGATCCTGCGCTGGTGGGGATCCTTCGGATGGTTCGAGGTCAACCTGACGACGGTCCCGGTGCGCACGGGCACCGCCGTCGTCATCGTCGTCTTCGCCCTCGCCCTCATCCGGGCCCGGACCGGACGCATCCGGGTGGACCTGCTGTTCCTGCTCTGGCCCACCTGGGCGCTGTTTGGCCTGATGACCCTGCAGTCCGCGAAGAACTTCGACAGGTACTTCCACGTCAGCGGGATCTCCGGCCGCTACCTGTACGCGGGCCTGGCGTCGCTGGCGATCGGGGTCGGGATGGGTGCGGCGGCGACCGGCCGTCATCTCTCCCGGATCATGCCGCTGCTCTTCCTGGCCGGCGCGACCACCCTGCAGGCCTGGGCGATCTCGATGGTGTTTCCGCACTTCTGGCGACCCACGGGCGGCGACCTCAGCGACGCGTGGGACGCGATGGCGGCGTGGGCCCCATGGTCGCAGGGCGCCCTGACGTGGCTTGCCGGCGCGGTGTGCGTCCTCGCCGTGGCAGCCCTGGCCTGCTGCATCGGGGTCCTTGTCACCGGCGGTCCGGCCACCCGCTCCGTCGGCGGGGCCCCCGCTCAGCCTCCGCCCTCGTCCAGGGGACGGTCGCCATCGACGGGACAGCGGCCGGCTCCACCCCTCGCGCCGTATCCGTCGCACCTGCCGCCGGAACGGCCGCGGACCGCCGGCGCGCCGGATGCCACCACCGGCTCGAAGGCGGTCACCGGCTCGAGCCCGGCGGCCGGCACGGGCCCGGAGCCCACCGGCCAGGGCCCCTCCGCCGCGGGGCATCCGCGCTCCCCCTGATCCGGCATCGCCGACAAGGAACCGGAAACCATCCGACCATCGTGCATGTTCTCTCACGGAGAGTAACACTGAATCCTGGGCCTCGGACAAGGCGCAACCGGCCACGGCGGCGCTGCGCATCGGGGCTCGGGGGCCTCGGATGGTGATTCCGAGGCGCATAGGATCCGCGATGTCAACCATCTCGGTTCGGGAGGGGTCTTGCGCCGCAAGCGGGAGACGGGCAACGCGGGGACGGTGGCGCCCCCGTCCGCATCGCCCGCTCGACCCGACCCCGCCTCCGAAGCGAACCCCGTGGGACCCGAGACGCCCTCCGGACCCGCCGCCCGGTCGGGACGGGGGACATCCTCGGCGCCGGACTTCGGCCCGGTGGGCGGCAGCGGTCTGACGGGGCCGTCCATCGAGCCCCTCGACAGCGGCGACCCGACCGAACTGGGCCAGTTCACGCTGCTGGGACGCCTCGGTGAGGGCGGGATGGGGACCGTCTTCCTCGGGCGGGGCAGGCCGGACGTTGCCGAGCACGCCGGCCGGCTCGTCGCGGTCAAGGTCATTCGGCCCGACCTGGCCCGGGTGCCCGAGTTCCGGGCCCGGTTCCGCCGGGAGGCCGACATCGCGCGCCGGGTCGCCCGCTTCTGCACCGCCGAGGTACTCGGCGTCGTCGATCCGCCGGACGGGCGGCCCTACCTCGTCACCGAGTACATCGACGGCCTCACCCTCGCCCAGACGGTGGCCGCGGACGGCCCGCTGCGGTCGGCCGACCTGGAGCGCGTCGCGGTCAGCGTGGCCGCGGCGCTGACCGCCATCCACGGCGCCGGCCTCGTACACCGTGATCTCAAGCCGTCCAACGTGCTGCTCTCGGCCTTGGGTCCCCGCGTCATCGACTTCGGCATCGCCCGGGCGCTGGACGCCCCGACGATGATCAGCCAGGAGATCCAGCGGATCGGTACACCGGCGTTCATGGCCCCGGAGCAGGCCAACGGCGAGCCGGTGACGGCGGCGGCGGACGTCTTCGCGTGGGGTGGCCTGGTGACCTATGCGGGCACCGGTTCCTTCCCCTTCGGGGACGGGCCGACGCCGGTGCAGCTCTACCGCGTCGTACACCGCGAACCACTGCTCGACGGTCTCGCTCCAGCCCTGCGGCCGATCGTCGAAGAGGCCATGCGCAAGGACCCGGCCACCCGGCCGAGTGCCCAGGAGCTGTTCCTGCGTCTGGTCGGAATGGGTCCGACCACGCATCCCGACCCGGAGGTGACCCGCGTCATCCGTGCCGGGGTGTCGATGCCCGCGCCCCCGCAGCGGACCGACCCGGACCGCTGCGCGCCCGGACAGATGTCTGCCCCGGGCGGGTCTGCCTCAAGCGGGTCGGTCGGCGCCGGGCCGCCCGTCGACCCGTCGGCACGGGACCGCGGCCGACGGAACTGGCGCCGCGTCGCGCTGCTGGCCGCCCCACTCCTCGCGGTCCTGCTCATCGCGGCCCTCATACCATTCGCGCTCACCACCGGCAGTGACCGGCGGCCGAGCCGGGAGGAGACGGCCGCTCGCGTCGCTCTGGCCGCCGAGGCCGTCCGCAACTCCGATGCGGACCTGGCCGCCCGGCTGTCCCTGGCGGCCTACCGCATCAGCCCGGTGCGGGAGGCCCGCGCCGCCCTGCGCACCTCCTTCGCCGCCGCGACGGCGACGGTGCTCGACGGGCACACGCAGTCGGCGCTCGGTGTGGACATCAGCCGGGACGGGCGCCTGCTGGCCTCGACCGGTGCCGACAACCTCGTCCAGCTGTGGGACATCTCCGCACGTTCCCATCCGGTGAAGCTCGCCACCCTGGCCAGGCACACCTCGTGGACGCTCGACGCAGCGTTCAGCCCGGATGGACGGCTGCTCGCCACGGTCAGCTACGACCGGTCGGTGATCCTGTGGGACCTCGGCGATCCGCGCCACCCCGTCGAACTCTCCGTCATCCTCGGACACAACGGCTGGGTACTCGACGCCGCGTTCAGCCCGGACGGGAAGGTCCTCGCCACCTCGGGCTATGACAACACGGCCCGGCTGTGGGACGTCACCGATCCGCGCCGCCCCAGTCAACTGTCCGTGCTCGACCGCCACACCAGTTGGGTGAACGAGGTCGCGTTCAGCCCGAATGGTCACCTGTTGGCGACCGCCAGCGCCGACCGGACGGCCCGGCTGTGGGACGTCACCGATCCGCGCCGGCCGCGACCGCTCGCAGCCATCACCGCGCACACCGACTACGTGTGGGCGGTCGCCTTCAGCCCGGACGGCCGGCGCCTCGCCACGGGCGCCTATGACGGTACGGCCCGAATCTGGGACATCACCAATCCGTCTCGGCCGGCGGCCACCGCTTCCTTCCCGGCCGACGAGAAATGGGTGTTCGACGTGGCGTTCAGCCCGGACGGCAGGACCCTGGCCACCGCGGGCTGGGACACCACGGTGCACCTGTGGGATGTCACCGAACCGAGCCGGCCGCCGGCGATCGGCACCATCACCGGGCACGGGGACTGGGTGCAGGCCCTGGCGTGGACACCAGACAGCCACGGCATCGCCACGGCAAGCGACGACTACACCGTGCGCATCAGCCGGATCGGTGACGCCGACCTGATCGCCGCCGCGTGCGCCGACCCGTCGAAGCAGATCACCGATGCCGAATGGCAGCGCCACATCTCAGACGTGCCCTACCAACCGGTCTGCTGACCACCCGAGGTCCGGTCCGAGGGCGGTCGCCGCGTGCCCGGCGGCGCCGCTGCCGGCGGGGGTGGCACCGGGGTGGCCGAGCGACGGCGCAGCGCGGGCAGGGCGCCGCGACCCGCGCCGGCATCGGCGATCCGCGTCTGCACCCTCGCCAGGCGGTCCTGTCCGGTGGTGCTCAGCCGGGACCGCAGCACCGAGTTCGCGATCCGCGCGACCTGCATCAGCTTGGGCTCGTCGACGTCCGCGGCCGCCCAGTGGCTCTGGGCCCACCGCTCCTCGCGTTCCTGCTCGCGCCGGCGGAGCTCGGCGACCTCCTGCTCAAGCTGGGCGATGCGGTGCAGGTGCTCGAGCTCGATGGCCGCGAGCCGGCTGCGCTCGTCGTCCAGGCGCGCCCACTCCCGCTGCCGCGCCCGGGCGACCGCCGCCGCGGTGTCCTGCAACCGCAGGACGTGCAGGTAGAGGTCGATGCGGTTGCGCTCCAGGCGGGAAAGTAGCCGGTTGGACACCCACGGAATGAGCAGGTCGGCGACGCGACGCGCCCAGGGAGCCCGCCGGTCGATCACCACGCCCAACCCGAAGATCGGTGCCACCGTGAAGAAACGCAGGTCAGGGTGGTCCGCGACGAAGTCCTCGACGGCCGTGCGCACCCCGTTACGCGGACCGCTCTCGGTCAGCGCCCAGGCGAAGGCTCCCATGCCCCGAAAGCCCCCGGGAACGGTCTCCCTGTTGTCGATCTCGACACCGACGTCCCACGAGTGCGGCTGCCGGGCGCCCTCGGGAATGCGGTCGGGGTTGTAATACTGGTCGCGCCGGCCGGCCGGCCAGCCGACGTCGTGCAGGATCACCAGGGGAAAGTAGGACCGGCCGAACAAGGTGACCGCTCGGTCGATCTCGGTGAGCTCGCCGTGCACGGTGGCGTAGTTGTGGTCCCCGTCGATGAGGTAGGCGTCGGTCGGCGCGTGGCCGTCGAGCGCCTGCGGGCTGTGCCCCCGGATCACGTGCACATCGAGGCCCCCGCCGGAGGCCGGCGACACCCCGGGCTCGGGATCGATGACCACTAACCGCCCGCCACCGCCACGGCGCAGCAGGTCGACGAGGAGCGAGGTGGTGACCCCGCTCTCGGAACCGATCTCCGCGATGCTGCGCGCCCCGGACTCCTCCAGCAGCGGCACCCAGATCTCGCGCAGATCGGACAGGGAGTGCAGGAGCAGGGGCGCCAGCGTGGGTTCGGCGGCGTCCCCGACCTCGACGGCGTGATCGCCCTGCCGGGTAAGCGTCGTGCCTGGTCCGGTGCCCGGTCCGCTGCCCGGTCGGGCCTCGAGGTCCGTTCCGGTGTCCATCCCGGCGGCGACGGCGGCGAGCTCGGCGAAACTGTCCCGAACCTCGCTGCGCTCTGAGTCCGGGTGGTCCGTCACCGCGATCCCCCGAGCTCGCGCCGGATCTTGCGTGCCGCCCGCAGCGGCAGACCGTCGCGGGCGGGCTCCGCCGCGAGCAGGGCCAGCGGATCACCCCGGATGCCCATCCAGCCGAATGCCAGCTCGACGTCGAGGGCGTAGACCCCGGCGAGCTGCGGCTGTGTGGCGAGGTCGATCGTGTAGACGAACTGTGGGTCGTCCCCGGTGATCTCCACCAGGTTCGGCTGGAGCAGCCGGCAGCCGAGGAGGGCGAGCTGCTGGGCGGGATCGTCCAGCGAGGTGATGGTTATCTTGTCCGGCTCTGGGGTGTTGTTGATATGAAAGGACAGCGTCAGCCAGTCCAGGCGGAGCAGACCGCGCCGACCCGCCGGGTCGATGCGGATCCGGCGTACCCCGACCGCCTCCAGGCTGAGCCGGACGATCGACAGGCCGTCGCGGGCCGACCGGGTGACCGCCGTCTCCTTCGGACCGTTGACGAAGTCCCCGCCCGTGTCGACGTAGACCTCCACGGGCCCCGCCGCGGCCTCGGGCGAGACCTCCTCCGGCGGGATGCCCGCGGCGGCGGCCAGCCCGCTGATCACGGCCAGCGGCCGGTTCGCGACCCCGGCCACCCCGGCGGGCCAGTAAAGCTCGCGCATGGAGATCCGGTCGATGTCGGCCGGGGTGAGATACGGCATCCGGCGGACCAGCTCCGGCGGCAGCAGGCCCTCGGTGGCGTCGGAGCCGAAGTTGTCGTCGTGCGCCCAGGCACCGAAGGCCGCGGCCTCCACCGCGGTCGGCCGGGCGACGAAGCGGGTCAGCGTCCGCAGCCCCGCCTGACGCGCCCCGGCGCAGGCCAGCGACGGCATCGGGGTCTCCGAGCGCCGGTAACGCAGCCATTCCCGCTGGAAGGCCAGGACGCCGTCCTGGACGGCGGCTCGCTGGGCGACCTGCGTCCGCGAGGTCCGGTCGATGCTGAGCACCGGATTACCCATCTCGTCGAAGGAGACCAGTGACCCGACGTCGGGCATGCAAAGCTGCTCGAGTACCTCGGGGCTACGCATGAGCTGGTTCGCCAGGGTCTCGGGCTGACCACTTGTCGCAACATATCCCTCCAGCTCCAGACCGGCCAACCGGTGCGTCATCGCAGCCTGGTTCGTAGCCAGGTACAGGCCGAGGATGTCCAGCCCGCGGCCGGTGGAGGCGAGCAGCCGGGTGAGCAGCGCCTGGATCGTCCCGCCCCAGCCCAGGTCGAGGAAGACGACCCGGCCACTCTCGGGTAGCTGGCTGTCGAGGTAGCGCACGTAACGCTCACGCAGGCGGGACGCGGTCAGCACGATCTCGCTGCGGATCCGCTCATCGGAACAGAGCGCCTCGAGGGTGTCGTCGAGCAGGCCGGGCACGTCGAGGCGGCGGTCGGCCAGCGCCGAGATGCCGGCGACGTTCTCCAGCCGGACCCCGAGCTGGCGCAGCAACTGCCCCACACTCGGCGCGTGCCGACGGACCAGGAAGCTCCTGAGCTCCTCGGGGTTGCCCTCGAAGACGTTGGCCAGCGCGCACACCTGCCGCGACGCCCACAGCGTCGAAATGGTGATCCCGACATCCTCGCCGGGACCGACGAGCAGGCGGGAAAGGAAGTCGCCCTCCCGCATCAGGCAGTGGATGTGGTCGGCGCCGAAGTCACGGGCCCGTTCCACAGCCCACTCCGCGAAACCGGTGAAGACCGGCCCGAAGACCGTCGCGCCGGCCTCCCAGTACCGGCGCAGCCCCGCGGGGACCGCGAGGGCGTCGGCACGGTGCAGTGACCGGGCTCGCAACGCGGTCATCCCGTAGTCGCCGTCCACCGGGTCGATCGGGAGGTCGTCGCTCGGCGCCTTACGCAGACCCTCGAGCTCAAGGGTCTGCTCCAGCGTCCCGGAGTACTTCGGGTAATGGATTGCGACAAGCCCGTGCTCGCGGGCGCCCTCGACGTCGGCGACGGGGTGGTCGCCAAGGTGCACGACCCGGGACGGCTGCAGGTTCGACGCGGCGAGCATGTGCTGGAACAGCCCGTCACTCTTCGACGTCCCTGCGTCGGAGGAGGTGAAGATGTGGGTGAAGGGCACGCCGGCCAGCTCCGGCCGGTTCAGCAGCCGTTCGAGCTGGCCGGCCGAGAAGTACGTGTCGGACAGCAGGTAGACCGGCAGGCCGAGCTTCGTCATGGCGAGCTCGGCGAGCTCCACCACGGCGAGGTCGGCGCGGCAGAGCTCGCGTTCGACCGCGACCTCTGCGTCCAGGAGGTCCTGGACGCCGGGTAGCGCCGGCAGCAGCAGCTGCCAGATCTCGTCCAGCCGCACCTCATGGGTACCGCGGGTGGCCTCGGCGTGCAGGCGGGCCAGCTGCTCGGCGTGGACCCGCAGCCGGGCGAACTCGCCCGGGGAGACGCTGGCGGGCAGGTGGCCCGCGTCCGCGAGCCGCCGGCCCAACAGCACGAAGGCATGGGCGGGCTCTGGCACCATGCGCCACAGGAGGGTGTCGAAGACATCCAGAGTCAGGGCCTGTGCCCCGCCCGACTCCAGGTGCGACCACACTTCGCGTAGCCGGACGTCGGTGAACACGACCGTCCTCTCCGTGCGGCCGGTTACGACCGCCTCCGCCGGGTCAGCCACGACGGCCGGCGTGCGTCGGGATTCTCCCGCGCGGCCTCGGCCGGCCGAAGCCAGATGGACGGATCAATACTATGAACCGTGCTCTGGCCGCCGGCCACCGGAGTGGGTGGCGTCGCCCGCCCGGCGATGGCACGGTACCGTCCGATTCTGACGAGAAGCGGGCCAGTTCGACCCTAGACATCATTGACTATTCGTCCGCAAGCAGGGCGATACTCTCGGTAGCCGGAAAAGACGGTCGGTCGGGTCGCGGAACCCGCTTGGACGTGGGACGAACCAGGGGCGCCTCGGTCTCGGTAGTGTTCAGATCCCCTAAGCGTCGAGCCGAAGTGTCGAGCCGAAGTGTCGAGGAGGAGCGGACAGGTGCAGCTCCAGTCGCGCCATGGCGGCGAGCGGTACCCGCGCGTTCGGGAGACGGGGAGGGCGTGCCGTGTCCCATCTGGCTGACGCCGCGCTGCCGGCGGGGGCGCCGGTGGCTCCGTCCGCCCCGGAGCCGCAGACCGGGCCGCCCGGGCCGGAGCACCATCACGCGCTGGACGTGAGCCGGCTGGCCCGTCGCAGCCGGGCCCAGACGAGGGTGCGCTGGGAACTGCTGCGCAATCTCATCCGCAAGGATCTCAAGGTCAAGTACAAGGGGTCGACGCTGGGATTCGCCTGGTCGCTGGCGAACCCGATGCTCCTTCTCGTCGTGTATACCTTCGTGTTCCAGATCGTGCTGAAATCAGGAATCCCCCGCTTCGGTATTTACCTGATGTCCGGGCTGCTCGTCTGGAACGCCTTCTCGGGCAGCGTGTCCGCGTCCTGCGGCAGCGTCGTGGCGAACGCGAACCTCGTCAAGAAGGTCCGCTTTCCCCTCGCCGTGCTCCCCCTGTCGGCGGTCGGCTTCGCCGCGGTGCACTTCCTGCTGCAACTGCTGGTCCTGTTCGTGGTGATCCTCGCGCTCGGCTACAGCCTGCTCGGCCCCGAGCTGCTGCTGCTCGTCCCGGCCGGAGCCGTCGCCCTCACCTTCACCGTGGCGCTGTCCCTGCTGGTCAGCGCGCTCAACGTGCGTTACCGCGACACCGCCCATCTGCTCGACGTGGCGCTGCTCGCCTGGTTCTGGCTGAATCCCATGGTGTACGCCTTCGGCCTCATCCAGAACAGGTTGGCCGACCTGACCTGGGTGTATCTGCTCAACCCGATGGCCGTCGTGGTCATCACGTTCCAGCGGGCGATCTACGATCCACCCCCGGGTAACTCGACGGGTTCCGCCCCCATCCTGGCGAACCCCGGTTACACGTTCTACCTGGAACATCTCGCCGTCGCCGGGGTGATCTCCCTCGCCCTGCTGTGGCTGGGGCTGCACGTGTTCCGCGCCCTGCAGGCGGACTTCGCCGAGGATCTGTAGTCGGCCCGTGGCGGACCGGCCCTGTCCTCGTCGCCCGCCGAAGGCCCCGGGAGCCAGCACGCCGACCGCGGTGCGATCATGATGGGACGTCCGCAGGCGGCCAGCAAGGAGTAGCAGTAGTGGCCCGATACTCGTCCGCGTACCCGCCGAGCCCCGCCGCCCCGCCCGAGGGCAGGGAGGCCGCCGCGTCACCCGACCCGGCGCGCGAGGCGCCCGTGGTGATCGAGGCCGCCGGAGTGAGCAAGAAATTCGTCTCGTACCACAACCGGGCGACCAGTCTGAAGGAACGGTTCGTCCGTCGGGGCGGCCCCGCCGGGGACGACTTCTGGGCACTGCGCGACATCGACGTGACGATCGGACGAGGCCAGACGGTCGGTCTCGCCGGTGCGAACGGCTCAGGCAAGTCGACGCTGCTCAAGGTGCTCGCCGGGATCCTGCGCCCGACAGACGGACGGGTCGCGGTACACGGTCGGATCGCCTCGCTGCTCGAACTCGGTGCCGGGTTCAACGGCGAGCTCTCCGGCCGGGACAACGTCTACCTCAACGCGTCCCTGCTCGGACTGTCCAAACGGGAGATCGATCAGCTCTTCGACTCCATCGTCGACTTCTCCGAGCTGCGCCACAAGATCGACGATGACGTCAAGCACTACTCGTCGGGCCAGTACGTCCGCCTCGGCTTCGCCGTCGCCGTGCACGTCGACCCGGACGTGCTGCTCGTCGACGAGGTCCTGGCCGTCGGGGACGAGGCGTTCCAGCGCAAGTGCCTGGCCAAGATCGCCGAATTCCGGGCCCAGGGCCGCACGATCCTGTTCGTGACGCACTCCCTCGACCTCATCGAGAACATGTGCGATCGCATCCTGGTCCTGGAGTCCGGGTCGCTGTTCTTCGACGGCCCGCCTGCCGTGGGTACCAAGCTGCTGCGGCAGAAGCTGGGTAGCCTGCCCGCGGGGGAACCGGTCGCCTACCAGTACGCCACGGTCAGGCCGGAGTCGGTCACCTTCAGCCACGAGCCGGGCGGGCCGCCCACCGTGCAGTACGGCCCCGGCGACTCCCTCACCGTCAGCGTCGAGTTCGACGTCACCGAGGGTGCCCCCGAGCACGTGTACCTGCACACCTACATCGTCGGCCAGAACGAGGTGCCGATCTGGATGATGGAGACGCCACCCGGCGGGCTCCCCATCGGGCCAGGCCGCCACATCGTCGACTTCTCGGTACCACGCCTGCCCGAGCTGCTCGGCGCCTTCGCGGTGAAGGTGCACGTCTCGGACGCCGCCACCGGCGCCCCGGTCACCACCCGCCGGTTCGAGGAGCTGTTCGGCGTCGGTGGTGCGCAGGCGGACGGACTGCTCAAGGTCGACTACGATGCGAGGTTGCGCGGATGAGCGAGGAACGCCCGACCCGGCCGGAGGCGGGATCGGCCGTCGAGTCGAAGACCGTCGACGCGCGGGGCGCCGGCGCGAAGACCGCCGAGCCGCTGGCGACCATCGTGATCGTCAATTGGAACGGCGCGCATCTCCTGCCGGCCTGCCTGGACGGCATCGCCAAGCAGGAGGCGGATTTCGCCTACCAGACCTGGGTGGTCGACAACGCCTCGTCCGACGGCTCGCGGGAGCTGCTCGCCGAGCGCTACCCCTGGGTACGCGTGGTGCCCGCGGAGCGCAACCTCGGTTTCGCCGGCGGCAACAACCTGGCGCTGCGCCAGGTCACGACGCCGTTCGCGGTCCTGGTGAACAACGATGCGATCCCCGAGCCCACCTGGCTCGCGGCGCTGCTGGCGCCGTTCGACGAGCCCGGCGGCCGCCATCTCGGCGCCACCACCGGTAAGGTCGTCTTCCTCCCCCGGTTCCTGCGGATCAGGCTGCACACGCCGACCTTCGTCCCGGGTCCGCACGACTCCCGCGAGCTGGGGGTGCGGGTGTCCTCGGTGACGGTGGACGGGCGCGAGGCGCTGCGCGAGGTGCTCTGGGAGAACCTCACCTATGGTGCCGAGGGACCGAGCGGCTCGCCGTACTTCTGGACCCGAGGGGACGGCGAACTGTGCGTGCCGATCCCCGACGGCGGCCCGGTCACCCTCGGGTTCACCTGGGCGGCGGAATCGCGCAAACAGGTCACCCTGAGCTGGGACGGCCCGACGGGCACGTCGGCCGGAGGGCGAGCGGACCTCGCGGTGGGCCCCGAGTCGACGACGGTGTCGCTGACCGTCGGCGGTGAGGCGCCGCGGGTGAACGTCATCAACAACGTCGGCGGCATCGTCCTGACCGACGGTTACGGTGCCGACCGTGGTTACCAGCAGGTCGACATCGGCCAGTTCGACCAGCCGGAGGACGTGTTCACCGCCTGCGGGAACGGGATGGCGATCCGTTCGTCGCTCGGCCACGAGCTCGGCTGGTTCGACGACGCGTTCTTCCTCTACTACGAGGACACCGACCTGTCCTGGCGGATCCGGGCCCGCGGGTACGGCATCCGCTACGTCCCGGGGGCGGTGCTGCGTCACATCCACTCGGCGTCGAGCGTCGAATGGTCACCGCTGTTCGTCTTCCACACCGACCGCAACCGGCTGCTGATGCTCACCAAGGACGCGACCGCGCCGATGGCACTGGCCGCCGTGATCCGCTACCCGCTGACCACCGTCTCGATCGCGGTGCGCACGCTGCGCCAGGCCTGGCGCGCGCGCAGCCGGCCCGCGATCCGACCGACCCTGCTGCGGCTACGGGTGTATGGCTCCTACCTGCGACTGCTGCCCGACATGCTGCGGGCCCGGCGCGAGATCGGGCGCAGCGCCGCGCGACGGCGGGCGAGCCTGCAGAGCTGG
Organism: Frankia sp. CoBUL1; assembly: GCF_978021245.1. Lineage (NCBI taxonomy): Bacteria > Bacillati > Actinomycetota > Actinomycetes > Frankiales > Frankiaceae > Frankia > Frankia sp. CoBUL1. The sequence continues at coordinate 1,805 of NZ_CDXDOS010000079.1, read as the reverse complement.
CTGGTGTCCCGATGAACGATCCCGCGAGAGCCGGCCAACCGGCCGAGAACGACCAACCGGCAGGCGGGGTGCGGGCGGCGGTCTACAACCGGTTCTGGCACTCCATGGGCGGCGGGGAACGCCACAACGGCATGATCGCCCAGGTATTGGCCGCCGAGGGCGCCGAGGTCGACCTCCTCGGGCACTCCGAGGTCGACCTCGCGGCGCTCGGCGAGCATCTCGGGCTGGATCTCACCGGCTGCCGGTACGTGCGGTTGCCGGACCGGGGCGAGGAGGCCATCGCCGTCCTCTCCAGGCGCTACGACCTGTTCGTAAACGGTTCGTACATGAGCCGGATCACGCCGAAGGCCCGCCACTCGGCGTACCTGTGCTTCTTCCCGACGCCGTTCGACCACGACATGGCGGCCTGGCGCAAGGCCGCGGTCCGCACGGCCGGGCCGCTGCTGCGCGGGGTTCGCCCAGCGGTGAGCTTCGGCCAGGGCTGGTACCCGCCGGAGGGCGGCCGCCGCAGGCAATGGACCTGGACGAACGGAGCGGGCATCCTCGCCGTCAGCCCGGGCGAGCGGCGCACCCTGCGCGCCGATATCGGCCGGCCCGGCGCGCCCGTCGGTACGCCGTTGCGCCTCCTCGACGCCGACGGCGGCGTGCTGGCCAAGCTGCAGATCGGCACCGACTTCACCCCGTTCGAGGTATCGCTGCCGCCGTCGGCGAACGGTACCGAGCTCACCCTGCTCAGTGACGCGTTCTCGCCAGGCGCGGCGGACGTGCGCGAACTCGGCGTGGCGGTGAGCCGTCCCCGGGTCACCGATGGTGGCGAGGGGCCGATCGCCCGGCTCCCGCTGCGTTTCCCCTGGCTGCTGCGGGACCCGGCCGACCTCGGCTACCTCGACGGCTACGACGTGGTCATGGCCAACTCGCGGTTCACCCGCGGCTGGATCCGCCGGTTGTGGAAGCGCGACGCCGACCTGCTGTTCCCCCCCATCCAGGTGGAACGGTTGCATCCGGCGCCGCGGCGGGAGAAGGCCGTCGTCACCGTCGGCCGGTTCTTCGCCCCCGGCCTCGGCCACGCCAAGCGACAGCTGGAGATGGTGCAGTGGTTCGGCGACCTGTACCGTGCGGGCAACCTGCCCGACTGGACGATGCACGTTGTCGGCGGCTGTGAGGACTCTCAACTGCCCTACCTGGAACAGGTCCGGGCGGCCGGCGCGGGGCTGCCGGTGGAGATCCATCCCAACGCCCCGCGCGCCGAGGTCGAACGGCTGCTCTCGACCAGCTCGGTGTTCTGGTCGGCCACCGGGTACGGCGAGGACGACGACCGGCGTCCCTGGACGGCGGAGCACTTCGGGATGACCACCGTCGAGGCGATGGCCGGGGGCTGCGTTCCCGTCGTCATCGACCGGGCCGGCCAGCGAGAGATCGTCCGGCACGGAATCGACGGCTACCGATGGACCGGCCCGGAGCAGGTTGCCTCCTTCACTCGCCGGCTCGCCGCCGAGGACGGTCTACGCGGTCGGCTCGCCGCCGCGGCGATCGAACGCGCCCAGACCTTCTCCGATGCGGCGTTCGCGCGGCAGTGGCGGGAGATCGCCACCCGGCACGGGTTGTACGAGCGGTGAACCGGCGCGGCGTGGCACTCCCGGAAAGGAGGGGATGATTCCGGCATGAGGGTCGTGCTGGACGGCACGCCGTTGCTCGGGCAACGCACCGGGGTCGGCCGCTACACCGAGCATCTGCTGACCGGGCTCGCCCGGCTCGCCACCGAGCCCGGGTGGGAAGCCGGGGCCGGGTGGGAAGCCGGGCGAGCC